>JAILRX010000112.1 GCA_024697985.1 Treponemataceae bacterium
TGAAATCATCCACAAGATCGAAAGTGAAGTAACGCCGGAAGATGTCGTAAACATGCAGTACACTTCTGGAACTACAGGTTTCCCTAAGGGTGTTATGCTTACAAGCCGCAATATCGTAAACGACGGTTTCATCATCGGTGAACGAATGCGCTATACTTCAAAAGACCGACTTTGTCTTTTGGTTCCGCTTTTCCACTGCTTCGGTATCGTACTTGGTGTTATGGCAGTCCTTACACACGGGGCAACTCACGTTCTTCTTGAAACTTTTGATCCACTCGTAGCACTTGCATCAATCCAGAAGGAAAAATGTACTTCTTTGTACGGTGTTCCTACGATGTTCATATCAGAGTTGAACCATCCTATGTTCAACATGTTTGATATGTCTTCTTTGAGAACCGGAATCATGGCAGGTTCTGGAGTTCCTGTTGAATTGATGAAGACCGTAATCGAAAAGATGCATATGCCTGAAATCACTTCTGTATATGGACTTACCGAATCAAGTCCTGGTATGACTCAGAGCCACTGGGATGACAGCGTAGAAGTTAAGGCCAACACTGTAGGTGATGCTTTCGAAGGAATTGATGTCAGGGTTATCGATCCTGAAACCGGCAAGGAATGTCCAGTTGGCGTTCAGGGCGAAATGTGCTGCCGTGGCTGGAACGTAATGAAAGGCTATTACAAGATGCCTGAAGCAACTGCAGAAACAATCGATAAAGACGGATTTCTTCACTCTGGAGACCTCGGAGTTAAAGACGAGGACGGAAACTTTAGAATTACCGGTCGAATTAAGGATATGATTATTCGAGGCGGTGAAAACATTTATCCTCGAGAAATTGAAGAATTCTTGATTCAGATTCCTGAAATTAAGGATATTCAGGTTGCAGCCGTTAAGTCAAAACGATATGGCGAAATTACCGGTGCATTCATTATTCTGCACGAGGGAAAAACACTTACCGAGCAGGATGTAATTGAGTTTTGCCGCGATAAACTTTCAAAGTTCAAGTGGCCACAGCTGGTTATGTTTGTCGATGAGTTCCCTCTAACAGGTTCTGGAAAAATCCAGAAATTCAAGCTTACAGAAATCGGTACGAAATACCGTCGAGAAGTACTTAAGGTTGACGACTAAAAGGTCGCTGATGTTAAAATACAAGGCAGGTTGTTTCGTGCGACCTGCCTTTTTCGTACCCCGTTGAATTATTCCCATAAAAGGGATAAGATTTTATAAACTAATCTAAGAGGTGAAAATATGAACGAGGAGATTAAGGCTGTAGCAGACCGATTGATCGGTCTGCGAGAAATTATGGACGTTTCAGTTGAAGAAGCTGCAGACGTTTGCGGTATTTCTGTTGAGAAATATAAGAATTACGAAACTGGTTCAGTCGACATTCCCGTTGGTATTTTACAGTCAATGTCAAAGAAGTACGGAATTGATCTTGGAACATTGATTTCAGGAAAAGAACCTCACATGCATTCCTATTGTCTTACAAAAAAAGACAAGGGGCTTTCAGTTGACCGACGTCATGATTACAAATATCAGGCTTTGGCCGCTGGCTTCCAGAATAGAAAAGCTGATCCTTTCATCGTAACAGTAACGCCTGAGGAAACGAAGGAAATTCATTTTAATGCACATCCAGGTCATGAATTTGAATACATGATTGAAGGATCTATGAAGATCGTTGTGGATGGCAAAGAGATGACATTGGAAGAAGGGGACAGCATCTATTTTGACGCGACAAAGCAGCACGGAATGCAGGCTTTAAACGGAAAAAATGCTAAGTTTCTTGCAATAATTATTTAGGACAATTGAAATGTTGGAACAATTTCTGGAAAGAACAGAATTTAAAGATTATAAGGATTTTTTTGAAAACTATAAGATAAATGTACCGGAGAATTTTAACTTCGGTTATGATGTTGTGGATTACCTTGCTGAAAAAACACCAGATGCAAAGGCAATGATCTGGTGCAATGACGAAGGCGAAGAATTGGTTTTGACCTTCAAGCAGGTAAAAGAAAGAACTGACAAGGCTGCCGCTTTCATGCTCAAGCAGGGCATCAAACGAGGCGACTTTGTAATGCTGATTTTGCAGCGAAGATACGAATTCTGGATTACCATCGTAGCCTTGCACAAAATCGGAGCATCGGTTATTCCTGCAACACACATGCTTACTACAGAAGACATCGTTTACCGATGCAACGCTGCCGGAATCAAGACGATTTTTGCAGTTGATGACAGGGAACTTTTCAACTACATCGATGAGGCAAAACTTCAGTCTCCTTCGCTTGAGCATCTTTTTGCAGTGGCTCCTTTCGGAATCGACAAGGGTCTTTCTGACGAAGAACTTGCTAAGCATCCAGGTTGGGTTGACTTTACTCGAGGTCTTGCAGAAGTTACAGACGAAGATATGAAGGCTTTCTATTCTCTTACAAGAGATCAGATCAGCAAGAATGATGATGTAATGCTTTCATACTTTACTTCAGGAACTACAAGCCATCCGAAATTGGTTTCGCACAACTTCCTTTATCCGCTTGGACATATCGTAACAGCTTCTTACTGGCAGCAGGTAAAGAAGGGCGGACTTCACCTTACTGTAGCTGATACAGGTTGGGGAAAGGCTGTTTGGGGCAAGCTTTATGGTCAGTGGATTGCCGAATGTTGCGTTTTCATTTATGATTATCATATGAAGTTCAAGCCGGTTGACTTCATGGATCAGATTCAGAAATACAAGATAACGTCTTTCTGTGCTCCTCCTACAATCTACCGTTTCTTGATTCAGGAAGATTTGTCAAAATACGATTTTTCAACCTGCGAGCACTGGTCAACAGCCGGTGAACCTTTGAGTGAGGAAGTATTCAACCGTTGGAAGTCAATCACAGGAAAAGAAATTCGTGAAGGTTTCGGACAGACTGAAACGACTCTTTCTCTTTTCAACTATGGAACTGAAAGAATCAAGCCGGGAAGTCTTGGAAAATCTGCTCCTTACTACAACGTTACTTTGGTTGACGACGAAGGTCATCCGGTTCAGGATGGTGAAGTCGGCGAAATCGTGGTAGAATTAAAGGACGGAAAACCTTTCCCTGGTCTGTTTATGACTTATTTCGGTGATCCTGAAAAAACTAAGGCTGTTATGCACGACGGTTACTATCACACAGGTGATAATGCATGGCGTGATGAAGACGGCTATTTCTGGTTCACAGGACGAAACGACGACGTCATAAAATGCTCCGGTTACCGAATCGGAACCTTTGAGGTTGAAAGTGTTTTGATGCAGCATCCGGCTGTAGTTGAATGTGCCGTAACAGGCGCACCTGACCCTATTCGTGGACAGGTTGTAAAAGCTACAATCGTTCTGGCTAAAGACTATAGGCCAGGAAATGATGCTCTTAAAAAGGAAATCCAGCAGTTTGTAAAGAATACAACTGCTCCTTACAAATATCCAAGGATTATTGATTTCGTAGATTCTTTGCCAAAAACAATTTCTGGAAAGATCATGCGAAAGGATCTTAGAAAATAACTCGAACGAAATGGGGGTAGAAAATGGTCAATGAAATAAAGTCAGTCGCTGAAAGAATCGTTGGACTTCGAGATGTTTTGGACATCTCGGTCGAAGAAGCTGCAAAGGCATGCAACGTCAGTGTCGAGCAGTATCTGAAATACGAATCTGGAGAATCTGATATTCCGCTTGGAATTTTGGATTCAATGGCAAAGGCTTTCAAAATTGACGTGTCTACTCTTATTTCAGGAGAAGAACCTAGAAATAAATCTTATTTTGTTACAAAACTTGGCGAAGAAGGCAGCGTAAACAGACACGCTGACTACGAGTATTTGTGTCATGGACAAGGCTTTGAAGGACGTAAAATCGACCCTTATGTCGTGAGCGTCCCTCCGCGGGACACGGAAGAAATTAATTTTAACCAGCATCCCGGTCAGGAGTTTGACTTCGTCATCGAAGGAAAATTAAAAGTTGTGGTTGATTCCAAGGAATTCGTGTTAGTTCCAGGTGAATCTGTAATCTTTGATGCAAAAAAACCTCATGGGTTCTTGTCGCTTGATGGCACAACAGCCCGATTTTTAGCTATAGTAATCTAAGTCAATCATTTGATTTAGTAAGGACAAAATAAACAATGGAAGAAGTATTTCTCGAAAGAACAGAATTTAAAGATTACGAAGATTTTTACAACAATTACAAATTAAAAATTCCGGAAAATTTCAACTTTGGTTATGATGTTATGGATGAAATCGCACGTCATAACCCTGATGGCAAAGCTTTGGTCTGGACCAATGACGAAGGCGATTACTATGAAATCACTTTTGCAAAAATGAAAGAACTTTCAGATGCAGCCGCATCTTATTTCCTTTCGCTCGGCATCAAGCGTGGAGATTTTGTCATGCTCGTTTTGCAGCGCCGATATGAGTTCTGGATTTCAATAATTGCACTTTGCAAAATTGGTGCGGTAGCAATTCCTGCTTCCCACATGCTTACTAAAGAAGACTATGAATATCGATTCAATGCTGTAAACATCAAGATGATTCTTAGCGTTAATGCAGAAGATGTCATGAATCATATCGATGATGCCGCAAAAGTTTCACCTAACCTGAAAATCCGTGCCTGTGTAAACTCTCTTGGTGTAGACAGACCGATTGAAAATTTAAGACCGGGCTGGGTAAACTTTACTGAAGGTCGAAAAAATGCAGGTCCGTTCCCTAAGTTGCCTCGTGACCAGGTTTCATCAAACGAAGATTTGATGCTCGGATACTTTACTTCAGGAACTACAAGTCACGCAAAACTTGCCGTACACAACTTTTTATATCCGCTCGGACACATCACTACTGCAAAATATTGGCAGCACGTTAAAAAAGGTGGTCTTCACCTTACTGTTGCAGATACAGGATGGGCAAAAACTTCATGGGGCCGTCTTTACGGACAGTGGATTTGCGAAACAGCTCTTTTTGTTTACGACTATCATGCAAAATTCAAGCCTACAGATTTGCTCGTACAGTGCCAGAAATACAAGGTTACGACTTTCTGCGCGCCACCTACAATCTATCGATTCCTTATTCAGGAAGATTTGTCTGGATTTGATCTTTCATCAATTACTCACTGCTCAACAGCAGGGGAACCTTTAAGTGATGAAGTATATAATAAATGGAAGGATGCTACAGGTTTGAGCATTACCGAAGGTTTCGGACAGTCAGAAACGACTGTATGTCTTTTCAACTACGATTCAACCAAGATTAAGCCAGGTTCAATCGGAAAACCTTCTCCATACTATCACGTTGAGCTTTTGAATGCTGAAGGCCATCCGGTTCAGGACGGACAGGTTGGTGAGCTTTGCTTTAAGCTTGATCAGGGCCGATTCCCTGGCCTTGTCGTAGAATACTACGGCGAGCCTGAAAAAACAGCCGCTGCTTTCAAGAACGGCTACTATGATACAGGCGACATGGCATGGCGCGATGAAGACGGCTATTACTGGTTTACTGGCCGAAGTGATGATGTAATCAAGTGCTCCGGTTATCGAATCGGAACTTTCGAAGTTGAAAGCGTTTTGATGCAGCATCCTGCCGTTGTAGAATGTGCCGTAACAGCTGCCCCAGACCCAATTCGAGGCCAGGTTGTAAAGGCTACAATCGTACTTGCAAAATCGTATGCACCTGGAAACGACATACTCAAAAAGGAAATACAGCAGTTCGTAAAAGAAACAACTGCTCCTTATAAATATCCTAGAATCGTAGAATTTGTTGAAAGCTTGCCTAAGACAACTTCCGGCAAAATCATGCGAAAAGAGATTCGTAAGGCAGACGAAAACAAGGCTTGACAATAGCCTCACGCACTTTAGGTTGCACTGTTAATACAGACCGCAGGAACTTTATGGTTCTTGCGGTCTTTTTTTATGTGATTATTTCCTTTTACAATTCTTTTATCAGTTTGAATTTTTCTCTTACCAAATCATCGATTTCATTTCTGAGCGTTTCTTGGATGGAATCCAGACTGTCATTTTTCATTTTTTTTATTGAAAATAAATCTACGCTGTCACATTCGAGTGCATTTGCCAGATTTTCTATCATCTGAACTGAAGGAAATTGTTTTTCGGCTTCAATTTTTGAAATGTAATTAGGGGAAGTTCCGATTTTTTCGGCGAGAGTCGCTTGAGAAATGTTCAAATCTTTGCGTCTTGCTTTCATATTTACAGCAAGCACCGTTCGTATATTCGTCATGATACAAATCTAATAGATTGATTTTTTTTAATTTATACTATTTTACCAATCTAAAAAGTATTGATAAATGAACAATTAGAACTTATAATTTTATTAAGTGAAGAAAAATAGACTGATTAGGTTGGTATTTTTAAGTATACGAACTTTCAAGAATTCAGAAATTGGTGATAGGTCTGTCGCGATATGACATATCGGTGACTGTAAAATAAAATTTGCACGATGATTCACATTTGAAGTGCACTTCACATTGTGCAAAACAAAAGCGGTTTTTTTATTCAAGAAGGAATGAGCGTATGAAACAGAGAATTTGGATTTCTTTTACATTGGTTTTGTGTTTGTCATTTGTAATGGCAATGTTCACGGCATGTCCACAGATTGAAGCTGATACGACACCGCCTGCGAGCGTTACGAATGTTTCAGTAACGACAACTACGGATACTATAACTCTTTCCTGGACGAATCCGAGTGATCCTGATTTTTCATGCACGGAAGTTTCTGTCAAGAATAATGCGAACGGTGCGGTAATTACGCAGTCCGTGCAGGGAAATGCAGGCGCTAGTTCAGCTACGAGTTTTTCAGGTTTGAACGATAATACCGAACACACGATTTCTTTCGTTACGGTGGATACCAGCCAGAATAAGTCTGCTGCGACGACGATGACTGCAAAAACAAAAGTGCGCGATACGACACCGCCTGGGGAAGTTGAAAGCCTTACTGCAAGGGCCTTGCACCAAAAGGTCTTGCTTTCTTGGGTGAATCCTTATGACGAGGACTTTACGGCGGTTGAAATTTTTTCTATGCCTGCCGCAGGAAATTTGAGCAATCCTGTCGTAGTCAGTGATTTGACGCGCCTTGAAACGAGTACTTTTATGGCGACAGGTCTTACAAACGGAACAGAATATATTTTCAAAGTTCGTGCGATTGATGAAAGTGGAAATTATAGTGCCTGGAAGTCCGTAACCAAAACTCCTGTACAGAGCAATCTTGCTTTGACGGTAACATTGCCGAACGATAACGGAAATATCGTGCTTACAAAAGACCAAGCACCTGTAAGAGTTTCTGCGGTGAGCAATTATCAGATTACGAAAGCCGTGTGGAAAAAGGGAACGAAAAATGTTGCCGTAGACCCGGAAGTGCTTTTGAATGACGCAGGTACGACCGTGTTTTCTCTTACATCCGACGGCACGCCATCTACTTTCAATGTAACCGAAAACGGTTCTTACGATATTGCCGTTGTGGATTCTGTAGAACGATATGAATATGTACAAGTTGAAGTAAAAACCATCGATAAAACGCCTTTAGCAGCGGTAACTAATCTTGAAATAGAATGTGACGGAACGAACATAATCGTCTCTTGGACGAATCCAGCGCCTGTAAATGCTTATGATGCACCTGTCCAAAATGTGATTATTTCGTATATATTTAACGATAATCCTCTTGATGCTGATAATCGTTCCGTTACGGCAGTTGCCGCTCCTCAAACATATTCGCTTGCAATACCGAACGGAAAAACTGAAAATGATTTGGTTATGGTAAAAATTAAGAACACTGATGAAACCGGAAACATAAGTGAAGAAAAGGAGTCTTTTTCTATAGGATGTTGTAATTTCATTACTACAACAATGACAAATGTCCAATCCGTAATAGAAAACTTAACTGAAAGTTGTAATGTAATTGTAATAGGTGAAATAGAGAATAATGATTTGACTGCGATAAGAACTGGCTTACTAAATCTTTATTCAAGCCATAGCTCAATACGAGTTTATTTGAATTTGAAGTTTATGACAGGGCTTACGAGCATCGGTACTTTCTCTGGCTGTAGGGGGCTTGCAAGTATAACAATACCTGACAGCGTGACGAGCATTGGGGGTAATGCTTTCTATGAATGCAGGCGTCTTACGAGTATAACAATACCTGACAGCGTGACGAGCATTGGACATTATGCTTTCTATGGTTGCTCTGCTCTTACGCGCATAACAATACCGAACAGCGTGACGAGTATAGAAAGTTCTGCTTTCTATGGATGTACAAGTCTTACGAGCGTAACGATCCCTGATAGCGTGACGAGTATAGGAGATAGCGCTTTCATTGGATGTTCAAGTATTACGAGCGTAACGATACCTAATAGCGTGACGAGTATAGGAGGTAGCGCTTTCACTGGATGTCACGAAGTTTTTTATGGAGGCGATTTGGAAGATTGGTTGAAAATATCGTTCATGGGGCCAGCCTTTAGATCTGTTTTTTTTGGTGTTTCATTGTATTTAAACGGTGAGCTCGTTGAAAATATAACGATTCCTGATAGCGTGACGAGTATAGGAGATTACGCTTTCTGTGGATGTACAATTACGAGCGTAACGATCCCGAACAGCGTGACGAGTATAGGATGGTATGCTTTCGAAAGATGTACAAGTCTTTCGAGTGTTGTTTTTGAAGATACGACTAGTTGTTGGTATAGGACAACATATAGTGATTATACAGGAGGTGAATCGGTAGGTACTATGTCAGATGCGGCAACGAATGCTACCAAACTTAAGAATACTTATGCAAGTTGCTATCTTTATAGTGAGAAGTATAACGCTGGGAATTAGTGAATATGCAGACTGAAAAGTCTGTGAAGAATAGATTTTTTGAGAGAAATGAGAGGTATTATGGAAGAAAATGAAAATGGAATGCCAAGTTGTAATGTTTGGAAAGTTGGAAGTCGTTGGTCGGATGAAGGAGATCCTAAGTGTTGCATATTTGACATTTTTCAAAAGACAGGTGTTGTTTTTATTGGTGATAATCAAGATGGCTCTACTCACTATGTTGATAGATATAAAGATAAGATAAAAATCGGTGACTACTTTGCAATTTCTGATGGATTAAAACTTGTTGCTGTTGCAAAAGTAAAAAACAAAGTAAGCCACTTTCAGAATCTTATAAAAGAGGATGATATACCTGAAGATTCTTGTTTTGATTATGGACATGAAAAGCAGCGAGATAATGCTGTCGGTTGGCCTGTTGAAATTCGTTATCCGATAGCCGGAATTGTATCTAATCGAAAAATAAATCTGGTACAAGGTAGAATCTACCGAATGGAAAAATATGCAAAAGATATAATCGATATATTTGAAAAGTATCATATTTAGAAATTCTTGTAGTATGAAACTGAAAAACAGGAGCGTGAACTATGGCAACCAATGGTGAAGAACAAAAGAAAACTGAAAATCATAAAAATATTTTAGCCCCCAAGGAAGAAAATCCTGTAGAATCTAGTGTTTCTCAGATAGACTCAAAATTCGATTGAAAATGAATATAAGAAAATTTTTGAGGCTCAATTTGAAAATCAACTTCAGCAAAATAATAACAAGCATATCTTTATTGTTCCAAACGACCAGAATCTTCATTTTCAACGCCGATTGCTAAATCAGTTTTATTGGGATTTGGATTTGTGTGCAAGGTCGATTTTTATTGGAAAGAAACGCGTTCAGAAAGATTTTACTTCAAAAGAAGCGAATATGCTGAAAATTCTCTACTATATGAACATCGCCGCCGAATCAGATGGAATTTTTATGGATATTTCTACTGATGATCGCCTTCCACCGAACCCAAAAAGCACGAATGTTCGCATCAAGGATATCTACGAAATCTTAAAAGATTCAAAATCCTATGTGCAGTAAGGTCACTGCAAAACTATCGAATAAATTTTCTTGCACCCGTCTTTTTATGTGCTATCTCCTCTGGAATAAAATCACACTCGAAATTCCATAAATAAACAAAAAAATCATTGACATCTTAATTTATATGGGATAATCTTAAATACGACTTTGGATTATCCCATGAAAATAATCAACAGACACGCAAGCAAAACAATAAAAAGGCTCTCGAATTCTTATCCTGCGATTTTGGTAACAGGTGCAAGACAAACTGGGAAAACTACGATTTTAAAGAATTATACTGATGAGAAAAACATATCATATTTAACTTTTGATGATCCGATTGAAGAAAATTCTGCAAAATCCGATCCAAATACGTTTATTGCACTACATCCCAATCCTATTATGCTTGATGAAATTCAGTATGTTCCGGAATTATTCAGATATATTAAAATTGAAATTGATAAAAATCGAAAAAATGGAATGTTTTATTTAACTGGTAGTCAGCAATTCTCGCTGGTAGAAAGCAGTAGCGAAACTCTTGCGGGAAGAATTGGAATCGTTCAACTCTATCCGCTTTCAGCTCGTGAAAAAAGAGACGATGATTTTTCTGAAAGTTTTATTCCAACAAAAGATTTTATATTGAAACGCAATAATGAATTCTCTAATACCGAGAATTCAATAAACAACACATGGAAGAATATTTTTGAAGGCGGATATCCTGAAGTTGTAAAAGGAAATGTTTTATCGAATGATTTTTATGCAAGTTACTTAAAAACTTATATCGAACGGGATATTCGAAAATTGACGCAAGTTGCCGATGAAATGCAGTTTTTGCAATTTATAACTGTTGCCGCATCTCGAACCGCTCAACTTGTAAATTATGGGGATATGGCGCGTGACTGTGGTATAAGTGAGGTAACTGCAAAAAAATGGCTATCGCTTTTGGTAACTTCAGGGCTTGTGTATCTTTTAAGGCCATATTCATCAAATGTTGAAAAACGTGTTGTAAAAACTCCCAAGCTTTATTTTATGGATACAGGACTTGCCGCTTTTCTTACTCGCTGGACTAATCCTGATGTGATGTGCAATGGTGCAATGGCTGGGGCTTTTTTTGAAACTTATGTTATTAGTGAAATTATAAAGTCTTTTGCCAATAATGGCCAAGATGCTCCAATTTATTTTTATAGAGATAAAGATAAAATAGAGATAGACTTATTGATAGAAATTGATAATACGCTTTATCCAGTCGAGATAAAAAAGACGGCTTCTCCAAATTCAGATGATGCAAGAAATTTTTTCATCACCGACCGAATCAAAAATGTCCAAATAGGGCAAAATGTGATAATTTGCAATACCGATAAGGTCGTTTCCATAAAAAAGGGCGATATTACGGCTCTTGCAATCCCTGTTGGGTTAGTTTAAAGATGTTAATGAAAAACAAAGCCACCTCGCTTTTGCTTGGTGGCTATCTGTGTGGAGTTTTGCGATAGCAAAATCTCCAAGAGTTCGCGTTAGCGAACGGCTTCATTGGGCGTTCGACCAATCGAATGTTTCAACATTCGATTGGTACTTTAATGTAGCAATTTCCGTATGGAAATTGAGATTTAACACGAGTGCCATTGGGCGCTCGTGTTAAAATCTAGCCTTGATGTTGAACGTGTTCAATTCAGCAACAATCTTGTCGATGAATTTCTGTACCTCGTCCATCGTAAGGGTTCTTTCGTAAGCTGCGAAACTGAATCTTACTGTTACAGAAGTTTCTGTTGGCAATTCATAAACATCAATGATTGAAGTATCGTTGAGTTCTGTAATCTTAAGGTCATCAACTGATTTAAGAGCCTTGCCTAAGATTACTCCCTTTGGAACTACGAGTGAAATATCGTAATCGATTGAAGGATATTTTGAAGGATCGGTAAAGTCGATGTCGCATTCCTTGAGTTCATAGAATGTAGGCATATCAATTTCGAAGCAGACAACTGCTGCATTCTTATCAATCTTCTGGGCATTCAATGGATGAAGTGTGTTCATCGTTCCGATAAGTTTTCCATCAACGATGATGTTCGTAGTATTTTTAGGATGCTGCCAGTTGTGTTTTGGTGTAATCTTTTCGAAACTTACGTTGTCGCTGTGCTTTATTGATTTCAAAAGATAATGGATGATTCTGACAGTTTCCATGTAAAGTTCTTTTTCAGTTTTGTGCTTGCTGTACAAAACGCATCCAAGATGACTTCTTTCGTTACAGGTTCCGTCAGGATTTGTTCCTTCAACAACGCGTCCAATTTCAAAAATTGAATATTCATCTTTCCAGCTCTTGTTTTCGTATGTCATGCACAAGAGGGTAGGAATCATTGAGTTTCTCAAAACAATGTTTTCTGGAGTTACGCTGTTGAGCAGTTTCGGGTTGTCCTCAATTTCAATTGCGAGGTCTGCACATTTTTTTCCATCATACCAGATGTAAGAATGAACTTCGTGCATTGAGTAATGTCGGACGAGGAGGTCTTTTACTTTGTTGTCATCGCTTCTCTGAATTGAATCTGCTACCGGTTTCAAAAGGCTGTGTGTCGAAGTGATTGCGAAGTTGTCGTATCCGTAAATTCGGCTTACTTCTTCTACGATATCAGCTTTGAGTGAAACATCTTTTGTTGCTCGCCAGGTAGGAACTGTAAGGTGGAATGCATCAGCATTTCTTTCGATTCCAAATCCGAGGGCTTTAAGAGTCGTATAGATAAAGTCGCTTGAAATATCAATTCCTGTGTATCGGTCGATATAAGCTTTGTCAAAATCGATCGTAAGGGTAGGATATTTTTTAACGTAAACGTCTGAAATCTGAGATGCAACTTCAGCACCGCCATCAACTGCTGTAAGCATGTTCCAGAATCTGTAGACAGCCTGCATCGTAAGTTCTGGATCTATCATCTTCTCGTATCTCATGCTGGCATCGGTTCTGTGACCGAGTCGCTGGCTTGTCTTTCGGATTGAAACACCGTCAAAACATGCACTTTCGAGTACGACAGAGTTGCTTTCGCCTTCGATTTCGCTTTCAAGTCCACCCATAATTCCGGCAATTGCACTGAGCTTGTCGTTTGTGTAAATCATCAGCGTGTCTTTATCGATGTTTCGCTCAACTTCGTCGAGTGTCGTAAATTTAGTTGTTTCGCCTTCCTTGAGGTTTTCTGTTCCGATGGCGATTGATTTGATTCCTGTTCCGTCGAATGCGTGTGTCGGCTGACCGAGTTCGAGCATGATAAGGTTTGTCATATCAACCAAAAGACTGATGGCTCTCATTCCGCAGTAATAAAGTCTGATTCGCCAGTCAGTAGGAGAAACTTTTCGAGTGATGTTCTTGAAAGCAACGCAGCTGTATCGCCAGGTCAAATCCTGTCGTTTTACATCAACATCAATTTTTTCTGAACCTGAATATTTTGGTTCTGTGAGTGCGAGAGGTTTGAGTTCTCGACCTGTGATTACGCTGAATTCTCGTGCAATTCCGTAATGACCCCAAAGATCAGGTCGGTTTGTCAAAGATTTGTTGTCTACTTCAAAAATGATGTCGTCAATTGCGTAGATTGATTTCAAATCTGTTCCGTTTGGAACGTCAACATCTATGGCCATAAGACCTGTGTGGTCGTCGCTGATTCCAAGTTCGTCTTCACCACAGCACATACCGTATGAGGTGTAGCCTGCGATTTTAGCTTCCTTGATTTCCATGCCGACAACGTGCGAACCAACCGGAGCAAAAGCAACTTTCTGTCCAACTTCTACGTTAGGAGCACCGCAAACTACATCAACTTCGCCTTTTCCTGTATCAACCTTGAGCAGG
>JAILRX010000115.1 GCA_024697985.1 Treponemataceae bacterium
GCAATCAGGATAGATGTCCGAAAAGACTGCATCAAGCTGCGACGTCACGATTGCTTCATCAATGTCCTGAATTCCAAAGACGCCGCAGGTGTTCTGGGCCGTAACCGAAGTTATCACGCTCATTCCAAAAACTCCGTGCGCCATGAAAGTCTTGAGGTCGGCCTGAATTCCAGCACCGCCGCTTGAATCGCTTCCTGCAATAGTCAAGGCTGTCTTCATAAAGAACTGACCTTTTCCAAAAGCGTTCGGCTGGCCTTTTCAATATCGTCTTTTGCAAAAATTGCACTGATTACGGCTATCCCACAAATTCCACTTCCAGAAAGCTCAAGCACGTTCTGTTCAGATATTCCGCCGATAGCAACGACTGGAATTTTTACTGCATCACAGATTTTTTTAAGCACCTCAAGAGGAACATCAACTGCATCATCCTTGGAACCCGTAGGAAAAACAGCACCGACTCCAAGATAGTCAGCTCCGTTTTTTTCAGCCTCAACTGCCTGCTCCACTGTCTGAGCCGACACCCCGATGATTTTGTCAGGACCAAGAAGTTTTCTTGCCTCAACCAAGGCCATATCAGACTGGCCTACATGAATACCGTCCGCATCAAGCATCATTGCCAGTTCCACATCATCATTGATGATGAAAGGGACAGAATGCTTTTCGCACACTTTCTGTATTGATTTTGCCTCATCCTTGTAAAAAGCGCGTTCTGCTTCCGAAAGATTTTCGTCCAGAGCCTTTTCCCTGTACTGAATCATAGTAGAACCGCCTTTTATGCTCAGCTCTACCTGCTCATCCAAATCCAGTTTTCCGCCACATCGTTTTGTCCAGCGGCAGTCGGTCAGCGCATAAAGAGCAAGGCTTTCCCTTATTTTTGCCTTATCGAATTTCATAGTTTGCGCCTTTTTCAAGAATCTCATCGTTCATGTTGTAAACCGCGTCGATTATCCGTTTTGAATACGTTGCGTTTCCTTCGTACTCAGCAAGATGAGTCTTTGCAATCTCACCAGAAAGTCCCATCGTGCAGACTGCCATTGCAGCGGCCTCGAGCTTGTTTTCAGGATTTGCGGCAAGGAAGGCACACATCATTCCAGAAAGCTGGCATCCGGTTCCCGTAATCGATTTCATCTCGGCTTTTCCGTTCCTGATTACGTAGCATTTTTCTCCGTCCGTAACCAAATCAATTTTTCCAGTGACTGCGACAATCGCACCTGCAGTTCGGGCAAATTTTTTGAGCCACTCAATTACAGCATCAAGATTATCTTCAGAAACTTCATCAGCAACATCAGCATCAACGCCTTTTGTGCTTCCGGAAAAGCCTGCCAGAGTCTTGATTTCAGAAATATTTCCGCGAATCACGTCGAATTTGACTTCCTTCAAAAGATTTACGGCAGTTTCGGTCCTGAGTTTTGAAGCACCTGCTCCAACCGGGTCCAGAAGAACAACGTGGTTCAAGGAATTAGCCCTTTTTCCTGCGATAAACATTGATTTTATCGTCCGCTGATTAAGCGTTCCGATGTTGATGCAAAGCGCATTGCAAATTGATGTGATGTCCTCAACGTCCTTTTCCTCATCAGACATAATCGGGCTTGCACCGATTGCCAGAATGATGTTTGCGACGTCATTCACAGTGACATAATTTGTCATGCAGTGAACCAGAGGACTTTTTGTCCTTACATTTTTAATGATTTCCATTTTACACTCCTATAAAAAGTTTTGAGCAAATATCAATTTGCGAAATAACTTTTTCGCTTATTATTATGCAAGGTTGCCAACGGCAACCTTGTCAAGATAAAAACTGACGCCATTTCAGGAAGTTTTTATCTTACACTCCTACGGAATGCCATGGAGAAAAGAAGTGTCTGCAAAAAAAAGAGCAGATACACAACAAGGTATATCCGCTCCATTTTTAGCGATAAATCAGATCCCTACGTTGGCATTATCCAAATCAGGTTTTAAGGGTCTAGGAATACATCCTACTCTCAGCCGGCTTTGCGCCAGCTCCCCATTTTTATTTTGTCGACTGAAACTCAGCCGTTTTTATTTCATCAAGTCCCTGTATTTCTGAGCAAGTCTCTTTGACTTAACTGCAGCAAGTCCGCAGTAGTTTGAAGGATGCTCAAAGAAGTTTGCAGGATTTTCAACACCAAGCTTTTCAAGCTGTGATGTGATGTCCTTGTATTCCTTTTCGTGAGTCTTGAGGACTT
>JAILRX010000168.1 GCA_024697985.1 Treponemataceae bacterium
TGGTTTGATACATCATCAACTACATGGAAGTTGCCTTTTGACAAAGCAAACGATATGATTAAAAAACATGGCGCAAAATGGTTTTTATTCGGAAGTGACTTTCCGATGTGGGATCATTCAGATGAATGGACAAGATTCCAGAAATTTGACTTTACGCCAGAAGAACTTGAAATGGTTCTTCACACGAATGCTGAAAAATTACTTGGAATTTAAATGACAGAACTTATCGATAAACTTGAAAAGGACGGAATTCTTTCAAAAGAAGAATTCGTTTCCTTGCTGAAAAATCGAACCACAGATGATGAAAAATATGCAGCTCAAAAAGCGCGTTCTATCGCTGATTCATTTTTCGGCAACAAGATTTATCTGAGAGGTCTTATCGAATTCACCAATTACTGCAAAAACGACTGTCTTTACTGCGGAATCCGTCGGTCCAACACAAAGGCTGAACGATACCGCCTGACTAAAGACCAGATTTTAGAATGCTGTTCTTCCGGCTACGAGCTGGGCTACAGAACCTTCGTCCTGCAAGGCGGCGAAGATCCGTATTTCACGGATGAGCGAATGATTGAAATCATTCGCTCGATACGCGCGGTCTTTCCGGACTGCGCAATCACGCTTTCAATCGGAGAAAAGAGCGAGGAAAGTTACCGCGCGTACTTCGCCGCCGGTGCCGACCGCTATCTGCTCCGACACGAAACGGCGACTGTGCAGCACTACGAAAAACTCCATCCAAAAGAGCTTTCCCTTGAAAACAGAATCAACTGCCTAAAGACTTTGAAAAGAATCGGCTTTCAGACAGGCTGCGGTTTCATGATTGGAAGCCCTTATCAGACTCCAGAAAACATCGCAAATGACCTTATTTTTATTCACGAACTGAAACCGCAGATGGTGGGAATGGGCCCTTTCATTCCGCATGCACAGACGCCTTTCGCAGATAACGCGGCCGGCACTTTGCGCGACACGCTCTTTTTGCTTTCTCTTGTCCGCATCATGGAAAAAAATGTACTGCTGCCGGCGACAACTGCGCTTGCCACGATTGACCCAAAAGGCCGTGAACTCGGAATCCTTGCCGGAGCAAACGTCGTCATGCCGAATCTTTCGCCGGTTTCCGTACGTGAAAAATACAAGCTCTACGACGGCAAGGTTTGCACTGGAGATGAAGCGGCAGAATGCAGACGTTGCATGGAAAAAAGACTGAATTCAATCGGCTTCGAAACTGTCGTAAGTCGCGGCGACTATATAGGCGGTGACTATGCAGCTTATTGACGTGGGTCTCAACTCCGTCACGCTCTAGCTCTAAATGGGCAGGCAACTCATCGTCTATAAAAACATAATCCAACAAGACAAAAAAAATCCGCCCGAACCGAAGCGAAAAATCAACTTCAGCAGGACGGAATTTTATTTACTTGTGCAAAGCAGTTTAATTGTGCAACTTATTTTGCTAAGTACTCATTTATAGATGCAGCGGCCTTTCTGCCTTCGCCCATTGCAAGAATTACTGTTGCGGCACCGAGTACGATGTCTCCACCAGCCCAAACCTTAGCATGGCTTGTTGCCTGTGATTCATCAACAATGATGTGGCCTTTTTTATCAGCATCCAAACCTGGAGTTGTCTTAACCAAAAGCGGGTTAGAACCGTTTCCGAGGGCAACGATCATTGCATCACATTCGATGTCATGTTCACTGCCAGGAATTGCAACCGGGCTTCGTCGGCCAGAAGCATCTGGTTCACCAAGTTCATAGCTCAAGCATTTTACGCCACGAACGTGTCCGTCTTCTGTTCCGAGAACTTCAACCGGATTTTCAAGAAATCTGAAGTTGATTCCTTCTTCTTCAGCATGTGCAATTTCTTCGAGTCGAGCTGGCATTTCAGTTCGGGTTCGTCGATAAACAACATCAACCTGTTCTGCACCAAGTCGGAGAGCCATTCGGGCTGCATCCATCGCTACGTTTCCGGCACCACAAACTACAACATGTTTTGCTTCGTAGATTGGAGTTGCGGCATGTTCTTTATCGTAACCTTTCATAAGGTTTGCACGTGTCAAATATTCGTTTGCACTGAATACACCGATGAGGTTTTCACCAGGGATGTTCATGAACTTTGGAAGTCCGGCACCTGTTCCTACAAAGGCTGCATCAAATTTCTTTTCTGTAAGAATCTGTTCGAGAGTATTTGTTCGTCCAACGAGGAAGTTCAATTCGAAATTTACGCCCATCTTCTTGAGGTTATCAATTTCATTCTGAACGATTTTCTTTGGAAGTCGGAATTCAGGAATACCGTACATCATTACACCGCCGGCTTTATGGAAAGCTTCGAAAACGGTAACTTCGTGTCCGGCACGAGCACAGTCAGCAGCGACTGTAAGACCTGCAGGACCTGCACCGATGATGGCAACTTTCTTTCCTGTTTTTGCTGCGATTTCTGGAAGAGTAACCTTGTTGTTTTCTCTTTCCCAGTCAGCTACGAATCTTTCGAGTCGTCCGATTGAAACAGCTTTTTCAGCTGATTTATAGGTTTTTCCGATGGTACACTGACCCTGACACTGTTTTTCCTGAGGACAAACACGTCCGCAGATTGCAGGAAGCAAGCTTGTCTGTTTGATGATATCAACAGCGGCCTTGAATTCACCTTTTGCTACCTGAGCGATGAACTGTGGAATCTGAACGTTTACAGGACATCCAGAAATACATGGCTGATTTTTGCACTGAAGACATCTATTTGCTTCTACGATAGCCTGTTCTGCTGTGTAACCCAAGGCAACTTCGCCCATTTCGCGAGCTCGCTGTTTTGGTTCTCGGCTAGGCATTTCCTGCTGAGGGATTCCCATTCTGTCTTTTGGAGTAAGGGTTTTTCCTTCGATTTTTGCCAATTCATCTTTGGCAATTTTATTCAATTCTTCAATTGTTTTATGTGACATACTTTTTTCTCCGATTATTTTGACTTTGCTGCCAATGCGTCTGCCTGAGCCTGCATCTTGCATTTGTGGAAATCTTCAGTTTCTCGTTCTTTGAAAGACTTCATACGCATCATCATATTGTCCCAGTCAACTTTATGAGCATCAAACTCTGGGCCGTCAACACAAACGAATTTTGTTTCGCCACCAACACTTACACGGCATCCACCGCACATACCTGTTCCATCAATCATGATTGTGTTGAGGGAAACAGTACAAGGTACGTTATATTTTTTTGCAGTAAGTGCACAGAATTTCATCATAATTGGAGGTCCGATAGCGATAACTTCAGCTGGAGGACACTGGCTTTCACAGATTTCCTGAACTGGAACTGTTGAAACACCCTGACGTCCTGCTGAACCATCATCAGTCATGATAATTACTTCATCTGCGATTGCTTTCATTTCATCAACAAAAATCAAAAGATCCTTGTTTCGGGCACAGATGACCATGATTACTTTATTACCGATTGCTTTATGAGCCTGAACGATTGGGTAACAAGGTGCAACACCAAAACCACCACCAACGATTACAACCGGTGCATCGTATTTTTCAATGATTGAAGGATTTCCAAGAGGTCCAAGAATTGTAGGGAGTTCCTGTCCGGCTTCCATCAAAGAAAGTTTGTGAGTCGTAGCTCCAACTGCCTGGAAAACAAGAACAATCCAGCCTTCTTCCGCATTTGCATCAGCGATTGTAAGAGGGATTCGTTCACCAAATTCGTTATCAACCTGGACGATTACAAACTGTCCGGCTTTTCGATTTCGAGCAATTTCGCTCGCCGTAACTTTCATGTAGTAAACACCACTAGAGAGCAATTTTTTTTCAAGAATTTTAAACATTTCAATTTCCTTACAATGGATTTTTTTAAGATTACAGTTTTTCGGCTAAAGAAACAAGTATATCGCCATGCCTATTTTCATCTTCTTGAACAGATTCAACTTCGGCAAAATCTTTTACGACTTTTTCATACTTTTTATAGGCTTTGTATTCGCCATTTGCCATGAGTCGGCAAAGTTTTTTCCAGCCCACAAAAACTCGGACGCAGTTCACAAAATTTGCCTGCATTGATTTTGGCTCAAGTTTTTTTCCGCTCAGTTTATAAAAAACGCTTGCATGATGGCCTTCTTCTGCTGCCAGCTGCTTCAAAGTTGAAGAAATCAACTCGTTGTCCGTCTTTTCCGCCAGTTTGTTGTACATCAAAACCGCATCCAGTTCTCCCTGCTGTGATTTCAAAAGCACCTTCATCTGATTTTTTGTCATGGCATTTCTCCTCTGCATCATTTATAATTACTATAATATATCGTGGAGGATGACATGGACAGTAATAAATTACAAATTTTTCAGAATATTATTGATGAATCTAAAAACATCGTATTTTTTGGAGGAGCCGGCGTTTCCACAGAAAGCGGAATTCCAGACTTCAGAAGCACATCAGGTCTTTATCATCAGGAATGGAAATATCCGCCTGAGACCATCGTAAGTTCCTCTTTTTTCTGGAACCAGACAAGCGAATTTTACAGATTTTACTGTCAGAAAATGATTGCCCTGGATGCACAGCCGAATGCGTGCCATCTCAAGCTCGCCGAACTTGAAAAAGCCGGAAAACTCAGTGCGATTGTCACACAAAACATTGATGGCCTTCATCAAAAAGCCGGAAGCAAAAACGTTTTCGAGCTGCACGGAAGTGTCCTTAGAAACTACTGCACGAAATGTCACGAATTTTATGGTGCCGAATACATAATCGACCAGCATTCCAAAAATGCAGACGGCATTCCGCGATGCAAGTGCGGTTCTCTCGTTAAGCCTGATGTCGTGCTCTACGAAGAAGGTCTGGACGACGAAATCATTACCGGTGCCGTCGAAGCAATTGCCCATGCCGACACGCTGATAATCGGAGGAACATCTCTTGTAGTCTATCCGGCTGCAGGCCTTGTACGATATTTCCGTGGAAAAAATCTTGTCATTATCAACCTCGCTCCGACAGATTACGACCGAAACGCAGACCTTTTGCTTGAAGAAAAAATTGGAGAAGTGTTTTCAAAAATTGAGGTGCGATAAAACTGCGCGCTGCCAAAACTAGCCGCGCTAAATTGCGCTAAATTGCGCGCGCTGTCAGGCCTTAGGACTTTGAAGTTTTTCCCTAAAGATGAAATTCTGAATATAAAGCTTTGTGACCGTTACGGCCTGACCCATAGTTCCGTAAATCTCAGTTGAAAAATACTTGTCCGGAAGACAGGCAAAGAAAACTCCATAAGTCTCTTCTCCTTCTGAAAGGTCAGCAAAAACATATCGTTTTTCAGAGTCGAAAACCAGATCTGAACCGACGCTCCTGCTTCTAAGAAGCAATTGGTCAAGACTTTGAGAAGAAGGTTCTTCTATCACGGCTCTGGAGTCTGTCGTTATCGTTTTCCATTCGTCATCAACTTTTTTGTAGAAATAAACGGCTCCGATTTCAAAATAGTTGTGGACTTCTTCAACCAAAAATTCAAGATATTCCGGAATTGAAGTACAACCATCAGGCTTTTTCGAAATTTTAGCAAGGAAGTAAAAATCCCTGTTCCTCTGCACAAGAGTTGATGCCAGAATTTCCTTTGAATTAACCTGGTCAAGGAAGGCAAAATTTATCGTCAGAGGCGAAAATTTAATCCTATAATTTGCATATTCTGAAATAGTCTGATTACATACAACCGTAGAATAAAAATCAAGATGCTTTTCCATGGCCATTTTTTTCGCAGCCTGCCAGATTTCTTCGGCTTCATCTTCTCGGTCAGCTTCCAAAAGGAAAATCGGGAACTGGAAATAAATATAGGCTTTCAGGAATTGCTGTTCTGCACAGTTTTTATTGATGTAATCAATTGCGGAATTAAAAATTTCGATTCCTTTTTTTACATCACCTTCGCTAACGGAAATTTCGGCTTCTAAAAGCATTTTTACAGGCATCACGCTGACAGAAACATTGCTGTTCTTGTTCAAAATTTCCAAAGTTTTTTTCGCCTGAGCCTTAAAACCAAGAGAAATATCAATGCATGCACGATAAACATGGATGTCATCTACACTGCAGACCCTCAAATCCTTAACGGAATGAGAATTAACCATCGTTTCAATGTAATTGAAAATCTGCGCAGAGACAGTTTCGTTATGCGTGTAGAAAAGAATTTTTGCAACGTTTGCAAGAGTAATCAAAGTTTCAGAATAATCGTCGATTTCGGTAATACGTTTCAAAAAACTGTTTATGACGTCATAGGCGTTCAGGTAATCACAGTTCAAAAGATACTCGTAAGAAAGTCCGTTTCTGATTTTGACCATCGAAAGCGGATTTCCAAGTTTGTTTCGGATTGCATTACATCGGCGGAGCGAATTGAAGGCTTCGTTCTTTTTATTGAGTCGTGAAAGCAGGACTCCCTTCCAGTGACAAACCGTCGAAAGCGCAAAATAGTTTCCGACTTCTTCAGCAATTTTCATGGCAATATCAATATTCTGAAGGATTTCGCTCAAAGTATCTTTGCTCTGATCGAAATACCACGGAACATTTATAGCTGTTTCAATCGTAAGGTTCGGAAGATTTGTCGAATAAAGTTTTTTCAAAAGACCAAGGTATTTTTTGAAAATCACTTCCTTGCGTTCTGTAATCAGGTTTCGATAATGAGCAAAATTTGCAAGCACATCATGCAAAGGACATTTTGAATTTTTTGCATAAGAAAGCGCAAGTGTCGAATAGTTTATGGCCTTGTCATATTGATAAATTCGATTCAAAAGCAGGGAAAGATAAATCAACGAAAGGAAATAAATTTCGTCATCATCTTTTAATGCGATGACCCTCGAAATAATAATTTTTGCATCCGCAAAGCGCTTTTGATAAAGATAGATAAGGGCGGCTTCAAAGTGAAGGAGTCTGTACTGCTCGTGAGTAAAATCCATTGCACGGGTCTTGGCCATCAAATATTCTATGAATTTGTTTCCCTGGTCAAAGGCAAAAAACATTCGCATGTTATGAAGCGCACTGTAATACTGGGAAAAAATCGGGATGCCGTTTACAGGTTCTTCCTCCACAGTTTTTGTCTTCTTTTTTGTTACCTTGAACAGAGATTTAGTCTGTCTCTTTGCGATGGAATAATAATTATCACTGTTACGCACTTTCAAAAAGAGCAGCTTGGATTTTGAATCAAAGTCGATTCGCTCTTCGATGTTAAAGCAGATGATGAACTTGTTTTTTACCAGGTTCTTGTCGCCGGCATTCTTCAGAATATCAATTGCATCGTCTGAAAGATCCTGGGCATTCAAAATTGCAATCGGAGTTTCAATTTCATTTACGAGTTCAATGAAAGTTTCGACAAAACGAGTCTTCTCGTACGGAATTTCATCGAGCAATGGCAAATCATAACGTTCGTTACAAAATCCAGAATAGAAAAAACTTTCCATTATATTTCTATGCAGCGGATAAGTTTTTTCAGTTATCTTTTTTAAAGGAATTCCGGCTTCGTGTACGATGAAAGGAAAAGGTGAAAGAGGAGTCAGTTTGATCTTATCATCCTGCATATCGGCAACGATAGCATGATTTTTCAATTCTTCACGAGTCAGTTCAATCTGTTCACTGCTCATCGAAAAAAACAAAAAATGGGAATCAGATTCCATGAATTCTGAAATTTTCGAAGAGATAAACTTCTTCTCTTTCATAACCTCAATTGTAAATTGATTTACCCTAAAAAGCAAATCATTATTACATTTTGAACGTGCCTACACCTTGAACTTGCTGACCGCACCGCCCAAAGAAGTGATGCTCGTTGTATTCTGGTGAGTCAAATCATTAACCACATTGATTGATTTATTGATAGACTCAATTCCAGCCTGCATCTCGGACATGCTCTGAGTAATTTCTTCCGTAAGGCGCAAAAGCGAATTCATCTTATCATTTACAGAAACACTTTCGGTTTCCATAGAATCTCCACCATGCTTAACGTTTACCGTAATTTCGTTGATCTGCTTGATGGCCTCAAGAACCTGAGATCCACCTTCAGACTGTTCCTGCATGGCATGCATGATGACAGTTTCCTGCTCGGCAACTTTGTTCGTAAAGTCATAGATTCGGTTGAAAATCTCCTGCATTGCCATAACGGCATTCGTAACGTTTCCGATTGTCTCGAGAATTTCCTTGAAGTTGATGCTGATTTTCTTACCCTGAGTGTTGGAATCTTCAGCAAGTTTTCTGATTTCGTCGGCAACAACACTGAATCCGGCTCCGGCCTCACCTGCGTGAGCTGCTTCGATTGCCGCATTCATGGCAAGAAGGTTTGTCTGATGTGCGATGTTCTGAATTACGTTACTTGTTTCAAGAAGGGTTTCTGACTGCTCCTTGATTTTCAAAGTTGATTCAACAGTATGCTGAATGCTGTCATTTCCGTTTTCAGAAAATTCCTTAAGTTTCGTGATTGAATCGCTGTTTTTAACAAGAACGTTTGTTACGGACTGAATGTTTGCAACCATTTCTTCGATGGCAGAAGAAGATTCCGTTACGCTTGCACTCTGTTCCTGAATGTCGCGTATCAAATTCTTAACGTTGTCATTAATCTGATTGATTGATGTGGTAGCAAGCCTTACTTCATTGCCCTGCTGCTGAACCTGTCGGTTTACGCTTTCGATGTTGGCCGTAATTTCATTTGCGCTTGCCGCAGTATCATTCATCGAGTCCTGAAGGGAGCGACCCTGAGTTTCAAGACTGTGTGTGGCTTCGCTTACATCCTTGATTGAACCGTGGATTTTTTCCATGGTTTTATTGAAGTAAGTATACATCTGGCCGAGTTCGTCTTCCGATCGGATTTTCATTCGGACCGTCAAATCACCATCACCCTGTGCGATGTTTTTCATTGCATCAACACCAAGATTGATTTCCTTTGAAAGCGTCCTGATTACAAGATAACTTACGAGAGAAGCCAAAAACAAAACCACACCAAAAATAATGATGATGACAAGCCGGAAAACCAGCATTATTCGGTTCATCTCTTTGAGAGGAACGTTGATTCCGACAAACCATACTTCTTTTGCATCATTTACTTTGAACGGATTGATAATCTTAAAATAGTTGATGTTCCGTTCTTTTGAAACAAATTGGAAAGAACCGAGGCTTGTCTTTGCGTTTGCAAAAAGCCCCTTAGTTTTTTCAGCTTCGAAATCAACATCGATTACGCCTTCATCTTCCTCATTGAAACCGACGGCCTTAAGTCCGCTGTCCGAAATAAGTGTAAGATATCCGCTGTCAAAAATCTTTGCGCTTTTCAGCATTGTCGAAAGCGTACCAAGTGACATATCAATTCCGACAACTCCGACCGGATGGCCTTTTTTATCGAGAATCGGGAAGGCAACACCACAAACCCAGATGGTTTCTCCACCAACTTCGTAAGGATTTGGATCAATCAAAATTCCCGTAGGGCTCTTCAAAGGATTTTCGTACCAGAAACTTCCGACATAATCGGTAAGAGGCGTGCATTCTATCTTGTCTCCAACTTTAGTCCAATACGGAATGTATCGGCCAGTTGAATCGTGATTTTTTGTATTTGCATATCTTGAATCCAAACCGTCAAGCGCATTTGGTTCCCAGACACACCAGGCATCTACAAGACCTTCGTTTTTCCTCAACACATCCTGAAGCATTTTATCCATATAACTTCGTCGTGAAGATGCAGGAATTTCATCATAATGTTCCATTATGCTCTGAAGTTCCGTACAGATTGTGTATTCAGTAAGGATAATTTTGCTCGTACTTTCAGTGTACTTGTCTACAGTTGCATCAATGTAATCATTCAAAACCTTTTTGAAGTTTGAAGATGTACCGATCATAACGGCAACACCGCTTATCAACAAAATTCCAAAAAGGACCATACTAATGCCTAGGGCGAGGCGTCTGCTTATACTTTTTCGAATATAGCCTACAAATCTTGATTTAGCCATAATAACTCCTCTAAAAATAACTAGCTGCGAACGTCGGGCTTTTTAATGGTAAAGGAGAATTTAAAAATTTACAAACTTTTTTTTTGAAACTTAAGTATTTAAATACGGGGTGTTCAGTTCGCCCTTGTCGATAAGGCTTTCAATCCTGTAACTGTGGTTAAAATATTCGGTGAATTTTATCAGGTCGTCAAAAGCAATCGAAATGGTTGCGTCGTTTCTGAGCGGATGCATCAAAAGGTTGCCACAGGTAAAGCCGTCTCCGCTGTTACACTCGCTTTTTCCGCGCAAATCCTCATCAATCAAAAAATTGATTTTGTTCAGCTTGTCGTACATTATGCAAAGTGGCGTAACCGAGCCCGGTGTTATATGAAGATAATCGTTAAGTTCGTCAGCACCGCAGAAAAAAAGGCGTGTCGTTCCAAAGATTTTCGCAATCTGCTTGAGGTCGGCACGTTTGTGGAGAGGAAGAGTCACTAGAATATAATTTCCGTGCTTGTCGCGCACAAAAAGATTCTTTACAATCTGACCTTTCAAATCGATTTTTACGTCTACGCTGTCGGCCTCGCTGAAAATCGGCTTATGCAACTGAAGTTCGTAATAAATACCGATTTCAATCAGAATTTCGAAGATATCTTTTTTCGGTTCGGAATTGCGCATGCTGATGGCAACCCTGTCGCCCACCTCATAATAATCAGTCTTGAATTCTTCGTTTATCGTCAAAAAGTCAATGAAGCGCCTGATTTTATGCACAAGTTTTTTAGTGCTGTAATTGTGCGTCAGGTTCGGATTTTCCACCATTCCGTGAAATGAAAGATTGTCGGTTACGATGATTCCATCCTTGGAAAGCTGATGCTTGAACTTTTCGAAAAACTTCGTGTACTGAGCTTTTGCCCCGTCGATAAAAACCATGTCGAATTCGCCCGAAATCTGCGTGGTAAGAGCATCCCCTAAATAAAGCGTGATTCTGTCCATCAGATTTTTTTCGGAAACATTTTTTACGGCCTGATGATAGCGGTCGATATCGTATTCAATCGTCGAAACGGTGATGTCGGGACTCAAGCTTGCAAAACGGATTGCAGAATATCCAATCGCCGTTCCTATTTCAAGGATTCGCTTTATTTTATGTTCCAGGATGTAGCTGCAGATAAAATCCATTCCCTCGTCTTTCATGATGGGAACCGAATTTTCCCTGGCATACTGCCGGATTTGAGAAAGTTCTGAATTAGGAGAATCGTCGTTGAAATCTGGACCGCTCATTTTTCCATCAACCTTGCCTAGCGGTAATCTTCTACGGAGGCTTTTTCTACGATATCAACTATGTGACTTGAAGCCCCCATCAAATCAGGGCGCTCGCAAATTGAATAGACGTAATCCAAAAAGTGATTGAAAGCCGTTTCGTCCATGGCATTCAGTTCTTTGCGCATGTAATCAGCAGGGCCATCGGGAGCAAACATTTTTACGCGTCTTGCACCTGCCATATCATTCAAAATGTTGATTTGATCAAAAGTCATGTAGCTGTAAAGATCATTCGGAGAAGCAACCGTCTTGAAATCCTTGGTGAGAGAACCGTTTTCAAGACATTCTGAAACCTTGTTTTCACCAAAACAATATTTTACGACAGAATAATCGTTCATCACATACCCAAGGATGATGTATCCGTCATTTTTGGTCACGCGGATGGCCTCTCGAAAAGCCTTTGCCTTCTCTTCCATCGAAATCAGATGATACATCGGACCGAGGAGCAAGGTTACGTCGAAAGACCTGCTTTCCAAAAAGCTTAAATCCATGGCATTGCCCTGCCAGGTTTTTACCATCGTGCCCTTTGAACGAAGCACTTCCAGATTGCGTTTTACCAGTTCAACGGCCGTAACGTCGTAGCCTTTTTCGAGAAGCGCCGTTGAATAGCGGCCGGTCCCTGCTCCGACATCAAGAATCTTTATTTTTTCGTCTTTGTTGTTCTGTGGATTATCCAGTGCAAATTCGCAGCGTGCAGCTCGGGCAAGCCTAACTTCTTCGGCAAATTTTACGATGAATTTCATCGTCGTGGTAAATTCCACAAGACCGTGCCGTGTCGTAAGTCGATGATCTTCATCAAACTTGTTGTAATACTGCTCGATTTCCTTTTGATTTGTCATAAAAACTACTCCTCATCCAAATTTTTGATAAGAGTAAGTATGTTTTTTCCATCTTTATATTCGTATTCAACCTTGCTCATGTATTTTTTGGTGATAAAAATTCCAAGGCCACCGATGCCTCGTTTTTCAGCTGGAAGCATGATGTCCGGATCAGGTTTTTCCAGTGGATTGAACGGAATTCCCGAATCTTCAAAAACGATTTTCGCATGAAGCGATGGGTTTTCATCATTTTTTACAGAGCAGTAAATCTTTATGTCTCCACCCTTGTCTTCATATCCGTGCTGCACAATATTTACGAAAATTTCTTCGATTACAAGATTGATTTTCATCAGAATTTTCTTGTTCTTGCAAAAATCCTGAATCTGATTTTCAACAAAGTTCTGCACTATTTCCATGTTTGCAACTTTTGCATCGAGAGTAAGCACGGCATCCGGGAAAATATCAGTATTTGGTTTTTCCCAGGCAAAATTCAACATGGTGATGTCATCAAACTGCTCGCATCCAGAAACAAAATCTTCAATAGAGTCACGAATTGTCTTGATTGTAGAAGGCACGCTCGATGATGAAGTCTGAGAAATTGCTTTCAAAAGGCGCTCTTCGCCAAAAAGTTCTTCATCCTTGTTGATGGCTTCCGTAACGCCATCAGTGTATATGAAAATTCTGTCGCCCTTAGAAAGGTCGATTGAATGCTCGTTGTATTTGAGCGATTCGATTCCGCCAAGTACAAAGTTCGTCTTGGTTTTTAGATATGAAAATTCCTTGTCCTTGTATAAAACCGGGAACGGATGACCGGCATTTACAAAATCGAGTTTTCCGGTCTTGAGATTCAAAATTCCAAGCCAGCAGGTTACAAAAAGATTTGTTTCGTTTCCCTTACAAAGCTGATTGTTAGTTCTCTCAAAAATCTCTTTTGGAGAAAGTCCCTGCTCAGCATAAGAGGCGATAAGAGTTTTTGCCGTCATCATAAAAAGAGCGGCCGGGACACCTTTGCCGGAAACATCACCGACAACAAGCATGATATGGTCATCATCAAGCAAAAGATAATCGTAAAAGTCGCCGCCTACTTCCTTTGCACTTTCCATGCTGGCGTAAAGGTCAAAATCCGATCGTTCCGGAAATGCAGGATAGGCTTTCGGGAGGGCTTCCTGCTGGATTTGAGAAGCGAGGTTGAGTTCTGCCCCGATTCTTTCTTTTTCTGCCGTCACGACTTTCAGGCGCTCGATTCCATCACAAATATCAATTTCCATCTGACGGACAGTTTTTGCAAGAGTTCCTATTTCATCAGAACTTCTGATTTCAGACAGCACCTCGCCCGGTTTTTCACCTATTGCCGCAAATCGTTCTGCTTCTCGTGTCACAAGAATGATTGGCTTGATGTAGTTGTAATTAAAAAAAGCAGTGAACAAAATGATGAAGGCAATGGTAAACAAAACTTCAAAAGTAATAGCCAGCGTCATAAAAGAATAGCGCGCATCGACAAATTCCTGAATCGACTTTTGAACGCCAAGAACAGCAACGATATTTCCCTGCGAATCGTAAATCGGAAGGTTTGCCGTGATATGAGATCCACTTCGAGTTTTCATTGTGTGTCGTACTACAGTTTCGCCCTGTTCATAAACACGTCTTGAAGCTTCGTTATTTTCCTTTTCGATATATTCTTCGCTGTAACCGAGAGGAAATGGCGTCCATTTTCCTTCCTTCATTACAGGATTATAAATATAAGTGATGTCTGTGTAATCTTCGCCTTTAACACTGGAAACGTAAAGAAGGTTCAGCTCGAATTTATCAACGAAATCCTGCAGGATTTTTAAGACTGAAAAATAAGTTTCATCAGGAGTTTTTGTTTCAAGATAACGAGCAAAATCATCAGGGTTCAAAGTTTCGCGTGCTGCAAGCCCAATCGAACGAATGCTTCTGTCATACTGGGATCTGAACTGTCTGGAAAAAGAAACCGAACCTCCAATAAACAGAATCGTGCAAAGAAGAAAACCTGCAATAATGATGCTCGACAAAACCTTTTTTGTAATTTTAGGAAGCTTGTGTTTTTTCGCCATCTTTTTTTTCCTTAATTGTCTGAAAATAATTCTTTAGCGTATCTAAGTGAGCGCTGCTTGTCCTTTGTAGAAAGATAGAAGAAATCTGCCGCCTGTTTTTCAGTATAGCCGCCGATAATCAATTCAGCACGGCACAAAAATCGCAGAGCTACAGTTGATGAGAAAATATCAAGGTCTGTAACGGCAAGCGTTTTTTCAATCATTTGCATGGCAAGTTCACTGTCTTCAACAAGCATGTTCTGAAGGTCGCCGAGAGTTTCTTTTTTAAGCCAGGCAAGCTGATTAAGATAATTTTCAGGTGATTCATTGAGAATCTCTGCATGACAGGTTTTAGAAATATTTTCGAGGAAAGACGACATGCTTTTGCTGTACCGCATGTATTCTTCAAGAGAAACCAAATCAATAGGAATATCAGCTGCATTGTCTTCAACGATTTTCTGATGAACCTGAGTCGTGTAGATTGAAACCTTATCTCTGATTCGGCTGAAATGCTCGTCGGCAATTTCAAGAAGGCCGGCAAGTCGGGAAAATTCGCGGGAAACGGCTGCAGGAACGCCAAACTTAGTCTTGTAGCCAAGGTCGTGCTCCATTACGGCCCATACGTGCTGCAAAAGCGAGCACATCTGCACTTCAAATCGGATTTTGAGCAGTTCAGGAGGAACCGTGCCATCATCCTTGAGCGAGCAGATATAGTGGACGGAAAGATATCCGAATGATTTTATATCCAGGTATTTTCTTTTGTCGATTGATTCTTCCCAGTCGATATCAAAAACTGATTCGACTTTTTTGGCAACAAGGTCGACATCATCAGCAAAAAAGCAGACGATTCTAAGCCCAAGGATGTCGGTTATGTCCAAAAGGGTCGTGTATTTTTCGCCCTTTCGTTCAAGTTTGCCGGCAAGGCTTTTTTCTTCCTTGATTCGGTGGTTTATCGTATAAATTCTTACGTCGCACTCATCAACAATCTTCTGGACCTGTTTGAGTGCAATCTGTTCCAACTTAACAAAATCGGATTTTTGAGTTTTGTAAGTTTCAAGAATTGTTCGTTCTTTTTGATTCATTTAGCTTAAGTTCAGAATGTCTCGAAAGCCTGTTACATCAAAAACATCCATAACAGTTTCGGAGATATTTATGATAGAAAGTCCTTTTTTACTAGAATAAGCCTTGTAGGCAGCAAGCAGAACCCTCAAACCGGCTGATGAAATATATTCGAGCTTTTCAAAATCAATGATGAGCTGATCTGCATCAGCAATAGCATTGATTTCTTTTTCCAAATCAACTGAAGTAGATGTATCCAATCGACCTTCGACATAAAGTGTTACTAAATTTCCGTTCTGATTCTTCGTAATTGTCATAGCAAAAGTTTAACATCGTTCCCTAAATATTTCAATTCCAGCAGCGGATTTTGTGGCTTTCGGAAATCTGAGTGATTGGAGGAAGTTCATCGAAGCACTTTTGTGTTGCCTTAGGGCATCGTGGTGCAAAAGGACATCCAAGGCGCGTCGTGTCTGGACTTGTCGTGGCTGGCTCTTTCGTGGTTGGCTCTTTCGTGGCGCCGTCTGGACTTGTCGTGCCGCGGTCTAGACTTGTCGTGCCGCGGTCGTCCCGCAGGCTCTTAGGCGCGCTTTCGAACAGAAGCTGACTGTAAGGATGAGCGCATTCTTTGTACATGTCCGAAGCGCTGGCTTCTTCCATTAAAACACCTTTGTACATTACGCCGATTCGGTCGCTGAAAAAGCAGGCAACTTTCAGGTCGTGTGTAATGAAAAGCATGGAAAGCCCACGCTTATCCCTGATGTCGAGAAGAAGTTTTAGAATCTGAGCCTGAATTGAAACGTCCAAAGCCGAAACAACTTCGTCACAGATCAAAAGTTCCGGTTTGAGCAAAAGGGAGCGCGCAATCGAAATTCGCTGCCTCTGTCCGCCGGAGAAATCTGAAGGGCGTCTTTCAAGATCACTTGATGAAAGGCCTACTTCCTGCATGATTTGGACGCACATTTCGTGCATTTCCTTTCGGGAAATTTTCTGCTTGGAATATTTGAGTGCCTCGGTCAGGATTTTTTCGACAGTCATCCTAGGGTTCAGTGAGCGGGCCGGATCTTGGAAAATGTATTTCGTATTGTCAGCAGAAGCGCCGTCCAAGAATTCTACGCGGCCACCGTCCTTTTTGTACATGCCGACCAAAAGTCGCGCCGTTGTCGTTTTTCCACAGCCGCTTTCGCCGACCAAAGAATAGGTTTCATTCCGGCGGATTTCAAAGCTGAGGTCGTTGACCGCATAGACGAATTTGCCGTATTTTGCAAAAAAACCGCCTTCCATGTTGAACCTTTTCTGCAGGTTCTGCACGCGGGCAACGGGCGCGCTCGAAAGAGGCGTGGTCGTCGTGGCGGCCTGGTTGTCAGCGGCCTGGTTGTCAGCGCCGTCATCATAATGCTGCCCGAAAACAGGACTTGCTGCGATAAGGCGCTTCGTGTAGTCTTCGTGCGGGTCGTTTACGATCTGACTCGAAAGCCCCTGCTCGACTATCAGACCGTTCTGCATTACAAGGATTCTGTCTGAAATTTCTGCAACAAGGTCGATATCGTGACTGATGAAAATTACAGTCAGGTTTCGTTTTTCCTTGAGTTCGCTTAAAAGAGAAACAATCTGTTTTTGAATCGTAACGTCCAAAGCCGTAGTCGGTTCGTCTGCAATCAAAAGCTCGCAGTTTTGAGCCAAGGAAAGCGCGATGCAGATTCTCTGAAGCTGTCCTCCACTGAACTGATGCGGAAAATTCGAAAGTCTTTCCTGCGCATTGTTCAATCCAACTTCCTTCAAAAGTGATACGGCTCTGTTTCGAGCTTCTTCTTTCGAGATATCAGGATCTGAATTTTTGAGGGTTTCGTAAAAAACGCTTTCAAGGTTCTGAAGCGGATCAAAAGCCCGGCTCGGCTCCTGATAGACGATTCCGATTTTTTTACCGCGATAATTTCTGAATTCTTTTTGAGAAAGCTCAGTCATTTCCTGACCTTCAAAAATGATGCTGCCTGAAATCTTTGCGTCCTGCGGCAAAAGTCCGAGAATTGCCGTGGTCGAAACGCTTTTCCCTGAACCGCTTTCGCCGACGATTCCAAGGATTTCGCCTTTTCGGATAAAGTAGGAAATGCCTCGGACGGCGTGAATTACGTCAGGTTTTCCGTTTACGAAAATCGGGAAGTCGACAGCAAGCTCTTTGATAGCAAGAAGCGCGCCGGCGGTCGGCTCGCAAGCAGCGTTTTGCTCGCAGGCGGAGTTCGGCTCGGATGACGCATTTTTGGCGCCGCGTTTTTTCCCGGTAAACCAGTCCTTGAGCTTGCTCGAAGGCAGCTTGTGATACGGATCGAAAAAGTCGCGGAGTCCATCAGCAAAAAAGTTGAAGGCCAGGGTTACGACCAAAAGATACCAAACCGGCGTCAAAAGCCACGGATAGTTTTTCAAATTCGAAAGAGTCGAAATATCACGGTTTATCAGCGAACCCCAGGAAACGGCCGGATCTGAAATACCCAGACCCAAATAAGAAAGAGTCGTTTCACTCATAATAAAGCCCGGGATGCTCAGGGCGATGCTGACAATCAAAAGTGACGAAATTTGCGGGATGATGTGGCCAAAAATTATCACGACCGAAGGAACGCCTTCAAGCTGAGCATTCAAGACAAAGTCCTCTCGCTTAATCGAGTGAACAAGACCTCGAATCGTTCGCGCAGTTCCAGGCCATCCGACCAAAGACAAAATCAGCGTGATAACCATGTAGCTCTGCCCCGAATCCATATTTGTCGAAAGCAACGAGCGCAAAAACAAAATCAAATAGAGACCCGGAATCAGCATGAAAAATTCGCTGACACGCATGATGGCCCAGTCCGTAGCACCGCCGTAATAGCCTGCAAGCCCGCCGAGCAAAATCGCAAGCACAAGGCTGATGAAAGTTGCGACAAATCCGATCGTAAGTGAAATTCGGCTACCATAGACAATTCTTGAACAAAGGTCACGGCCAAGATTATCAGCACCGAAGATGAAAAGCGGATAGGCTCCGTCTTTTACGCCCATAAAATGGATGTTGCCGGGAATCAAGCCGAAAAGTTTATAGCTTTCACCTCGCACAAAAAATCCGACCGGGTGATAATAGTCTTTGACAAAAGCGTATTTCCAGGTGGCCTTGTTTATGACACGCGCTTCCTGTGCCACAAGTTTTCCGTGCACGATTTTGAGGTTTGCAGGATGATAGGTCTTGTCTGAAAAGGAAGTTGTCGCACTGTAAGGCGCGTTGAATTCAGCAAAAATCATCATCAAATAGAGAAACAAAATAACCAGGGCTGAAATTATAGCAAGCGGACGTCGTTTAATATATTGAAGGAAACGTTTCATATCGCTCAGCCCTCCTTTCCGTAACGGATTCGAGGATCGACGAGGGCAAGCAGGATATCAGAGATGACCATACCCAGAAGAACCAGAAACGAAATGAACATCAGGTTTGCAAGAACAAGATTGATGTCTTCCTGCAAAACGGCCTCGTACATAAGGCGGCCGATTCCGGGGTAAGAAAAGATGATTTCAAGGACAAGCGAGCCTGAAAAAAGGCTTGCAAGAAGGTTTGCGCTTCCCGTGATATACGGATTGAGCGTGTTTCTGAAAGCGTGATTAAAATAAATGCGCTTTTCGCTGATGCCTCGCGAGCGGAGGTTCGTGATGTAAGGCTGTCCCATCTGGTCGAGCATGGTCGAGCGGATCATCCTCAGAGTTGAGCCGAAGCCACCAAGGAAGGATGCAAGAAGCGGCAGGAAAATATGATGCATGTAGCTGAAGGTGAATTTTCCAGGTGCTGAAGAAAAAGGAAAATCAGGATAGGCCGTAACGGGGAAAAGCCCTGTAACAGAGGCAAAAAGCTGGAGCAAAATCAAAAGCAGGATGCCCGGAAATGAGTGGAAAAAAAGGGCAAAAAATGTGCCTGCCAAGTCCAGGGCAGTCCCAGCCTTGCTTGAAAACCAGACGCCGAGCGCAAAAGAAATTACCGTGATGATGACAAGCGAAATGAGGTTGAGCAAAACTGAGTTTGCAAGGCGACTTCCGATAAGAAAACTGACCGGTGCCTTTGAAATGAGGCTTACGCCAAGGTCGTGATAAACGATTACCTGCTTGAGCCAACGGAAATACTGAACGTAGAAAGGCTTATCAAGGCCGAGTTCCTGCCGCATAAGTTCATACTGGTCACCCGTCGTTTCGTTTCCAAGTCCAG
>JAILRX010000177.1 GCA_024697985.1 Treponemataceae bacterium
TCATCAGTTGATGAATTCATGTATTTATAAATCGAAATATTGTCACCTAAAAGGTTAGTAAGTGCATCGCCGCTCATCAGTTCATCGAGGCGGTCCGTAACAGAATCAATTGTTCCGGCAGGAACCGTATATGAAGGACTGGCAATAATTTCAACCTTTGAAGGCATAGCCAAATCTTCGCATGAAGTAAAAATAAACAGAGCAGAGAATGTTAATATTGAAAGAAATTTGATTTTAGAAACAAATTTTTTCATATCGACCTCCTTGGAAAAAAAAAGGTTTTGCGAGTGAATTTTTGCTCCCCCAACAAAACCTTTTTATACGGATAAATTGTGCCACCTAAAGTGCAATATGTCAAGATAAGAGTGTACTTACCTTATTATAATTAATTATTTTTTCAACAAAGCTGCAAACGGATTGTAGGTCGTGCCGTCATCCGAAGAACTGTAGCTTCTGTCGTAGTCGCGGTTTGCGTTTCGTCCGCCACCGTTTCGTCCTGCACCATCGTTTCGTCCGCGGTCGGCACTGTAGCCGGCTCCTGCGCCACGAGCGTTTCCTGCGCCGCGATCATTACTTGCGCCTCGTGCGTTTCCAGCTCCGCTTCCAGCCCTGACTACACGAACTGCCCGTCTTTCGCCCGGTTTTCCGTCGGCACTTGATGCGGCACTGTCGCCTGAACGGCTTCTTACGCCACCACCCTGTCCGATTCTGGAAGCTGCATCACTTTTAAGACTCAAGCTGATTCGTCTTCGGTCCTGGTCCAATCCGATGATTGTGAACTCGTGGATATCACCAACTTTTACGACTTCCATCGGGTCTGAAACGAATGTATCGCTCAACTCACTTACGTGGATAAGTCCTGTTTCGTGCAATCCGATATCAACGAAAGCCCCGAAGTCTACAACGTTCTTGATTTTTCCGGTAACTTTCATGCCTTCCTTGAGGTCCTCGAAGTTTACGATGCCTTTCTGCATGATTGGCTTTGGAAATTCTTCTCGAGGGTCTCGGTTCGGCTTTTTCAATTCATCAATGATGTCGCTGATGGTCGTGTCGCCGATGCCGTATTTTGCTTCGAGCGATTTCTTTGCGCTTTCGTCAATTCCGGCCTTTGATTTAACCAGCGGCAAAATTTCGTCTGCAACACCGTAGTTTTCCGGGTGAACCCATGTATTGTCGAGTGGATTTTCGCTTTCTGGGATTTTGAGAAAGCCGGCACACTGTTCGAAAGTCTTGTCGCCCATTCCGCTGATGCCTTTGAGTTCTTCACGGCTTTTGATTTTGCCGTTTGCATCACGATAGGCAACGATTTTCTTTGCCAAAGCTCCTGAAATTCCAGAAACATATTTCAAAAGGTGATAGCTTGCCGTGTTCAGGTTTACGCCGACCTGGTTTACAACCGAGCCTACAACTTCGTCCAAAGTTTCGCTCAGTTTTTTCTGATTTACGTCGTGCTGATAAAGACCGACACCGATTGCTTTCGGATCGATTTTTACGAGCTCGGCAAGCGGGTCCTGGAGTCGGCGGCCCATCGAAATGGCACCACGAACCGTAAGGTCCAAATCCGGGAATTCTTCGCGAGCTGTATCACTTGCTGAATAAACGGAAGCACCGCTTTCATCAACTACAGTGTACATTACGTTCTGGTCTGAATAGTTTTCGCCCAAAACTTTCGAAACGATTTCCTGAACTTCGTGGCTTCCAGTTCCGTTTCCAACTGCAACCAGCTGGATATCATATTCATCAATTGCATCAGCAAGCTGTTTGTAAGCATCCTGAGGATCCTGAACCTGGAAAATCTTGAAGTTTCCAAGATATTTTCCTGTTTCGTCCAAAGCGGCACATTTCGTACCTGTTCTGATACCAGGGTCAACTCCCAAAACTCGGGTACCCTTGATCGGCTGCTGCATCAAAAGGTTCTTGAGGTTTTCGCTGAAAACTCCGATTCCGTGATCATCAGCTTCGTCACTCAAATCACTTCGGATTTCGCGGACAACGGCAGGCGACAAAAGTCGTACGACACCGTCTTCAATTGCTTCTTTATGGTAATGATTGTTGATTTTAACTTTTCGCTGCAAAGTTTCGATTGCCGCATCAACATCAATGTCGATTGTTACTTCAAGAGCTCCTTCCCGCTCACCTCGGTTGATGGCCAAAGTTCTGTGGCTCTTAATCTGATTCAAAGGTTCTTCGTAATCCCAGTACATCTGATAGGTCGAAGTTTTTTCAGCCTGTTCTGCACTCTGTCCTTCCGGAACGATACCCTTAGTCTTGATGTATCCAGTCCTGATATAAAGATCGTGAACGGCACTTCGGTTTTCGCTGTCCTGGCTTGTTCGTTCAGCGAGAATGTCCTGAGCTCCCTGCAAAGCGCTCTGAACGTCCGGCACGTTGAGTTCTTCAGTTTCGGCATCAGTCTTTACGAATTCAGCTGCCTTCTTTTCAACTGATGCATCATCAGCTTCGAGCATGTAATCAGCAAGCGGTTCCAATCCACGTTCCTGAGCGAGCATACCTCGGGTCTTCTTCTTTTTCTTGAACGGAGCCCAAAGGTCTTCAAGTTCCGTCAAAGTTTTTGCACCCATAACGGCCTGATAAAGGGTTTCCGAAAGCTTGTTCTGAGCAAAAATGCCTTTTACGATTTCGATTCGGCGTGTTTCGATGTTTGTATAGCTTTTGAAAAGGTGATCGCAGTCACGAACCTGAACTTCGTCCAAAGAACCGTGAGCTTCTTTTCGGTAGCGGGAAATGAACGGGATTGTACATCCTTCATTTACGAGTGATATAACAGCACTTACCTGTGATACGCGGATGTTAAGTTCTTCCGCAATTTTTTTCATAATAGCAACTTCGTTGACAACGAGTGCGTCCATTGTTTCCTGTGTAAATTCCATAGTGAAAGAAATTTATCAAAAATTGCCCTTTTTTTCAATCGATTTCATTGATATAATACTATCAACAGAAATTTTATGAATGTTGATATTTTAATCATTTGCTTTTTGATTTTGGTTGCCGTCGCAATCTTCATGATTTTTTATAAATTCTTGTTTCCATATTTAGGCGGCAATTCCAAAAGCTATTCAAGAAGCAGCTCATCACGCGCATCAAAAAAGCGCGGTAAAAACAAAAACAACTCAGCCCCGAACGGTAAACCACGCCAGACCTGCCCGATCTGCAACAGCGTCCTAATGAGCGGCGAAAACCTGCAAAGCCGTGTTTTCAGGACAGGGCACGAAGACGAAATCTGTCACATCATTGGATGTCCGCACTGCTATCCAAACTGTCAGAGCGGAGTCAGACGAGTGTGCCCTGTCTGCGAAAAGGAAATCCCGGCCGACGGACACCTGGTCGCAAGAATCTTTCATCACGTTGCGAAAGCGGACCACGTGCACGTGCTTGGCTGCAACAACTGCTCGCGCCACTAATTTCGCGCTTCGCTAAGTTTTGCCGAGACTTAATTTACGTGCCGCCCCCAACTTGCCGGGCACTAATTTTAGCACCGTCCCAGCTTACCGCACATCAATTCAGAAAATCGCAAATTTTTTCAAAAAATCCTAAAGTAAAATTCTAACTCTCCGAACATAAAGTATAAGGTGTTGCGATTAGTGCACACCAAAAAATGCGCATATCAATAGTAATTTGTAATAGGGGAGAATAGATTATGATTATTAATCACAACATCAGTGCAATGTATGCAAACCGAACATTGGGTGTTACAGATAATGCAACAACAAAGAACATGGAAAAACTTTCATCTGGACTCCGAATCAACCGTGCAGGTGATGACGCTTCAGGATTGGCAGTTTCAGAAAAAATGCGAAGTCAGATCCGTGGTTTGAATCAGGCTGTAACAAACGTACAAAATGGTATTTCTTTCATCAATACAACTGAAGGATACTTGCAGGAAACAACAGATATCGTTCAGAGAATCCGAGAACTTGCAGTTCAGTCTTCAAACGGTATCTATACTGATGAAGATCGTATGCAGATTCAGGTTGAAGTTTCACAGCTTATCGCCGAAGTTGACCGAATCGCAAGCCATGCTCAGTTCAACGGTATGAACATGCTTACAGGTCGTTTCGCAAAAGCTACAGGCGACAACAACGTTACATCTTCTATGTGGCTCCACATCGGTGCAAACATGGACCAGAGATCACAGGTATTCATCGGTACAATGACAGCTGCTGCATTGAACTTGAGAAACTTCAGTGATGAATCAATCATGACAATCGAATCACCAGATGACGCTAACCGCGCTATCGGAACTATCGATGAAGCTCTTAAAAAGATCAACAAACAGCGAGCTGACCTCGGTGCTTATGCTAACCGACTTGAATACACAATTCAGGGATTGCAGATTGGTGCTGAAAACCTTCAGGCTGCTGAATCTAGAATTCGTGACGCTGATATGGCTTCTGAAATGGTTGGATTTACAAAGAATCAGGTACTCCAGCAGGCTGGAAACGCTATGTTGGCTCAGGCAAACCAGAGCACACAGAACGTACTTTCACTGTTGCGATAGTCTTAATAAAGTTGAGCCGCTCGTCGGCTGACACAAAGCGCACTGCATTTCGCGGTGCGTTTTTTTTTATTTCTGGCGGGCAGTTTTGGCGCGATTTTAGGCAGTTTTTGCGCGATTTTAGGCAGTTTTTGCGCGATTTTTTGGGCACGGCTTAAAATTTGTCCCGCAAATCAAATTTCGTCTAAAAATAACTTACAGAGACTTCCTTCAGATATTTTTCCTGCAAAATCGAGGCGATCCGCTTTACGACATTTCTTCGGATTTCCAGTTCAACCGGCATGTTCGGGTCCTGATGTACCTCATTGATTTTTGTTCCCACGATGAACTTTATCCTGTCCGAGTTCAAAATCAAATTCACCATTTTCGAAGCCGCATTCTGATTTGCATAAATCAACGATTCGGCATCCTTTTCGAGAATCTCCGCAGCCTTTCCCAGC
>JAILRX010000186.1 GCA_024697985.1 Treponemataceae bacterium
TGGAAAATCCAAAATTGATTATTGCCACATAGATGATGAGTAATTCAATTTTAAAAACATGCTTCAATGTTAAAGCAACACTTTTGCTCATGCGCCAAGTATACATCAAAAGTCCCGTTTTTGTTTGGGAAATTTTCCCAAAGTTTTAAGGAAAGAATCCCAAGTAAATTTTAAGGGAATGGAGTAAAATTGAAGGCATAAAAGCAAAGAAACAGAGAGCGTAATAAATGGATAAAATAAGACGATCAGAACTTGCATGGGCATTCTTAAACATCATATTTCCAGAAAATACTTATGCAAAGTTGGAAGAAAATGAGCTTAATAATATTCTCAAGGTTTTCCAAGGTTTTAAAAAACAACTTAATAAAGGTCAACCACTCAAATTTAGTCCAAAGATGTCAAATGAAACGAAAAAGTACATTAAAAGGTATTCAAAATCTGTTGCCTTAGAATTGATGGACCTTCGAAAAAAAATTCAGGAGAATGAAATTCTTCCTGCTGAAACAGAAATCGAAAAATTAGATTTCGATATGTATGCTTTACGAGCTGAAGAGTTTGTAAATTATTTTGAATATGCTGAAGATGAACAGACGAAATCCTTCATCAAACTTGTAAAAGATACTCGGCAAATGATTTTTGGAGATAGAATATGAAAAAGACTTTTTCTGCTTTGGTACTGGTTGTTTTAATGGCATCAGTTTTGTTTTGCGAAGAATTGTTTACGGGCGACGGGCGGAAAGACCTTCGCATTCAGGTGGAAAATCCGGAACTGAAAAACATCGGAACGGAAAGTGAATGGCTTCCTGAGTTCATCGTGAATACAATTTCTGACGATATCGCAAAATATTCGAACATCCAGATTGTCGATATATACAATTCGCAGAAAATTGCCGCGACACAGCGTCGCGATGAGAATTTGCTTTTTGATGAAAACGAAGCCACTCAAATAGGCAATTTTGCGGTTGCAAAAAATGTCCTTCTTGTTTCCATCACGGGGAAAAGCACAAGCTATGCAATTTCAGTTCGAATCAACGACAAGGAAAAGAACATTTCGATTGCAGCCCATAATAATGCAAACTGTACTTTTGCAGATTTGGAAAGCGGAAAGGCTATAAAAGAAGCCGTTGCGGACTTGCTTTCCCAGCTGAATGTCCAGTTGACGCAAGCAGGAAAAAAATCGCTTCTTTCGATAGGGACTGCAAAAGCCAACGCCTCACTTGAAGCTCAAAAACTCGTTGCCCAGGGTAACATCGCCGCACAGAAAGGTTCAAATATTGAAGCGCTCAGCTACTACATTCAGGCAGCTTCAGCCGACAGCAGTTTGGAGCGAGCCTTAAAATCAATGTCATCAAGCTCAAAAGTGATTGCGGCAGGAGATTTTGGAGCAAGGGCAAGAAATATGATTCAGGCCCGGGAAGACTTCAAGAAACTGATTGATGATACAAAGGCCTACTTTGGAAAGAACTATCCATATTACATCGTTTATGACCCGAAACCGAAAATGGGAAATGTCGATTACGCAAACAGAAAATTTGACTATGACATCAAGGCTTCCGTCGTAATGGATTTGGAAAAACAAAGGCTCTATGACAACATCATAGCGGCTTACAACGCACAGCCTGACAGTGCAAACTGGAACTTGGATAAATTTTTCTTCCCAGAAGGATTCGTCCTTTCCGCTACATTCAAAATCAAGGATAAAAATGGCCAAGTTCTGGGAACTACCGAAAAACATTTCCGCTGTCAAAGTATGAGTTTACGTTTTTGCGAAACGGAAATCGTTCAAGTGCCAGTTTCGGCAGACTCGGACGCTTCAGATATTATTATCGAAGTTTCAGACACCTGCACCTATTATGAAAAAAATATGTACAACAATAAAGAGACTTATACTCCTGTTAATATCAACAGCGTAGCTATAGACGATTATGTTTTCAAAATTTTTGCAAGGAATTTTGCTTTCGAGGAAGTAATTCCAGGCGTATCCGTATTGACATTGCCCAATGGTAAATCACAAAGAGGCTGCAACAATTTCTTTAAGGATTTTGGCTACGGAAGTGATTTTGTTGAGAAAATGGCTGACAAAATTATGAACCAACAAGAACTGAAGGCATACAAAAGCAAAGATTTAGCTGTTACTTACAACGAGAGGAAGGTTTTTGAATTTTACTCACCAGACAGCGGCCATAAAAAAATTACAAAATCAGGCAAATGGGTCGTCTTAGACGACTGTTTCGTTCTGAACGACAATCCGACTTCCTGGCCGCGGGACAAAAAAATATTCCTTTCAGATTTTCCCAGGTATATGCCGATCAGATGGGCTGAAATTAACATTCCCGAATGTGATTATATGTATGGAGTCTTTCCAGACGTAAACGGCGGGTTACTGTTAAATGAAATTTTAGCGTGCCTGTCTCATACATTATCTATAGAAGATGGCCAGGATGGACGCTATGTTGTTGTTTTTCAACCAAACAGGAATTATTCTTATTGTCGCGTACCGATGTTCAAATTTGAAGACTTTGCAAGAAACGAGGAGAGGCGTGTTGAAGCCCTGGGTTTCTCCGGCAACAGAAAAGTGTCCGATGTTTTCAAAAGTGTCGGCTTGGAATTAGTGCCTTACGACAATCGGGATAGATCTGACCTCCATTATGATGATGCAGTTCGATTCGAACTCCATTATTATGATGGAGTCCGATGTGATTCTCTGCGGGATTTCACCTATATCATACAGGAAAAACCTGAGTTTTCGACAATACTTCTTCCGATATGTGCCATAAAACCTCAGATAGCAATAAATAAAAATATTTCTCAACTGCAGGCCTTCAATAACAGCTTTCAAATAACGAGCGAACCTGTTTCAGAAGAGCTTATTTCAACAGTGAAAAAATACTGCTCCATTGTGCACCTGAATTATGATTTCCCGGAGAAATACGACACTGATTACGAAAAAGCCGTTTTAGTGAATGCAATCAATGAGCTTTCGGGATATCAGCCGGTTGCCAAAAATGCAGATCAGGATTTTGCCCGTTCTGTTTCGGAAATAGATGTTTTCCCATGCGATACGGACGGTTTTTCCAACCTCACTCAATCTGAATTGGACGAAAATCC
>JAILRX010000255.1 GCA_024697985.1 Treponemataceae bacterium
AGAAAATCGTCCATAGTAAAAACTTTTCCCTTGCCAAGCTTTCCATTATCAATATTAGTCTTAAGCCATTCAGCTGCCCTTACGGCGCCCAATGCAAGCCCTTCTCGATTTCGGACGGTATGAGTAAGTTCAATCGTATCAGCCGGTGAATCAAAGAAAACCTTGTGGGTTCCAGGTACAGAACCAATTCGTGTTGATGAAACATGGAGCTGATTTTTTTCAGGGCGGCTTCTGAAAGCATCGTCAACGATTTCAGTTTTAGAAGGCATCTGAGCCATGACACGTTTTGCAATTTCAATTGCAGTTCCGCTAGGACTGTCGGCCTTCTGGTTATGATGAGCTTCCCAGATTGCAGTGTCGTATTCGTCGTACTGAGCCATAAGGCGGGCTGCATTTTCAACGATTCGGTAGAACATGTTTACACCGATTGAAAAGTTTCCGGCCCAGAAAAGACTTCCGTCAGAATCTTTAACGAGTTTTTCAACCTCATCCATCTTGTCGTACCAGCCTGTAGTTCCAACAACAAGCGGAATTTTAGTCGGGATGATGGCCTTCATGTTTCCAAGAACGCTTTTTGGATGTGTAAATTCAATTGCAACATCTGCCTTACATTCTTTTACAGCCTTTGCAACACTCTCAGGAGTTTCAGCCAGATAGTCGGCAGTTTTATCAAAAGCATCAATTGAGACAACTTCATGTCCCATTTTCTGGGCAATTTCTTTAATCATATGGCCCATTTTTCCGTAGCCAATCATTGCAATTTTCATTATGCACCTCACAAATTTTGATATATTATAAAGAATTTTTATAAAAGATTACAGTATGAAATAAATCAGTCGTATTTTTTCATCGATTTATGATAGTTTTCCCACCACTCGACTTCTTTTTGTTCAGATTCAGATTCCAGTTTTTTGAAATTTCGTGCAATTTCAATAATCTGTTCTCGGCAGTCTATCGTGGCCTCGGCAATGCAAGGTTCAAAATGTTTACCTACAGAATCCTGGAAAATTTCAATCGCCTCATCAATCGTAAAAGGCTCCTTATAAAGACGCTTGCTGATTAATGCATCCATTACATCTGCAGCTGCCATAATTCTTGCACAAAGCGGAATTTCTTCGCCCTTCAAACCTCTCGGATAACCGCTTCCATCCCACTTTTCGTGATGACAGAAAGCCATATCTACGGCGATTTTATTAAAAGTACCATCATCAATCGTTGGAAGCTGTTCAAGAAGTTTTTTTCCCTCTGCAGGATGAGTTTTCATCACCTCGTAATCTTCTTCTGTAAATTTACCAATCTTGTTGAGGACTCCTTCCGGAATATGGATTTTTCCAATATCGTGCAAAAAAGCTGCTGTTTCGTAAAGATGGATGGTTTCATCATCTAATTGATCCTTATAAAAACCATTTTCACTAAGTTTTTTTGCGATAATCCGCACATATTCTTTTGTATGCTGAACATGACGTCCTGTAAAAAGATCATGACTACCAAGACAGCTTGCTACAAACCCGATAATCATATCCTGAGTAGTTTTGAGGTTTTCATTTTGTCCCTGTAGATCATCTGACTGTTTTTGCAAAAGAAGGATTGCCTTATGAGAACGGTTTGCCATAGTAAGGGCAATCAGAAAAATAAAGAGAAATTCAATGCTGTAACCAACCAGACAAGAGATAAACCAGGTATTTGGTGTATGAATCATAGCATCTTTTGCCATAACCTCAAGCACTGTCCTTGAACGTACGAAAAGAGCAAAAATCATCAAGACAAAACTTGTTGCAGTGGAAGTTATAGTCAGTTTTTTATTGAAATACAGGCAGCTTAAAAAAGGAACTGCGGCATACGTAATGTTAACCTGAATTAAATTTTTTACAGCCAAAAGCTCAACAAAAACAGCGGAACAAATAATTCCGAAATACATGGCGATTTTTCGGGTTTTTTGGAATTTGTTTAAAAAATAATCTATTAAAAATGCGACAATGCTGTATGAAAACATCAAAGCTGAATACGAATGCGGAACTCGCCAAATTCCAGCAATTGTTAAAAGACAAAAAGCAATCGGAACTACAGCACAAATCAGAATGAGGATTTCAACAACTTTATTTACTGAACGAATATTCTCGTCAAAAAACAATTCATTATCATTCATAAAAAAAATTATAAAACATAAATAAAATAAATGTCACCTTATTTTTTTTAAATACTCTTGCGAACAGTGTTTTTTTACCTTAAACTTAAATTTATGATTAAAAAAGATACGTTTGTCCTTTACAAAAATTCATTGGCGCTGGTCAAAGAAATTGATGCTGAAAAATTTCTTGTTGAATGGCAGGTCTGTCCGCCAAGTCCGACCGGGAAAAAAGCACAATATGCCCAGCAAAAAGTAAGGGAAAAAGACGTAATCGCCTTTATGAACGACAATTTTTGTGCAGCCGTCCAGAACAAGGAAAAAATCAGTCTTGAAATTTCGAACGAAAAAGCAAGAAACGAAGACTTAAAAAAATCCTTTGAATCGAAAATAATCGAAAGCTGGGAACTTCTTTCAGGCGAAGATGATAATTCTGCCACAAAATCCAGTTTTCAAGAAATAATTGAACTTTCACTTTCTTCTATCGATGTAAATGAAATCTGGGCCTTTTATAAGGCTCTCTGTGACCTGCCCTATTTCAAGGAAATCACAAATCCGCAGGACACGGACGGCACGATTTATTTTCAGGCACAGACTCAAAACCAGATTGATGAGCAGCTCAAAAAAGAAAACGAAAAGGAAAATGCAGCCCGCCTTCAGGATGAATTCATCGCCAGATTAAAACAGAAAAAAATTGATCCTGTTGGAGATGCCCAATACATGCAGGAAATCGAGGCCTTTGCTTTAGGTAAAACCGATAAGTCCAGATACATGGCGCTTGCCGGGTTCAGTCAAAAAATCGAGAAGGCCCACAAGTTGCTTTTGGACACTGGTTTTTGGCCAGTTACTAAAAATCCGTACCCTGCCCGTTACGGTCTTTCCATGCAGAGCGCCAAAATTGACGTGCCTTCCCCGCCTCAAGAAGAAAGAATCGAAATCAAAGATTATGCCTACGCAATAGACAATGAAATCAGCAATGATCCTGACGACGCAGTTTCTTTCGACGGCGAATACGTTTGGGTACACATCGCAGACCCGGCAAGCGCCATCGAACCGGACAGCAACATCGATATTGATGCGCGAAAACGGGGAACGACCCTTTACATGCCGGACGGAATTTCACGAATGATAAGCGAAGATGCACTGAGCGAATACGCGCTTGGTCTTCAGGAACTGAGCAACGCACTCTCCTTCAAGCTCAAGCTCGACGAGAACGCAAACATCATCGAAACAGATGTGTTGAAAACCAAAATCAGAGTAAAACGGCTCACTTATGAGCAGGCTGAAACAATGCAGGAAAGCACAGAATTAAAGAGCCTTTTCGAAATTGCAAAAAAATACCGCGAAAAAAGGCTTTCGAACGGAGCCATAGAACTTAAGCTTCCACAAGTCAGCGTATGGACCGAAAAAAACGAAGATTCATCGGTTACAGTACACATCGAAGAAGAAAAAGAGCTTAATTCAAAAGACATGGTCAAGGAAATGATGCTTATGGCAGGTGAAGGAGCAAGTAAATTTGCCTTCAAAAACAACATCCCGTTTCCTTACATTTCAACCGAAGAAATTGAAGTTCCAAAGAAAATAGAAGACGGTCTTGCAGGACAATATCAGCTCAGGCGATGCATGAGAGCAAGACGAGTCAGCATAACGCCAAGCATGCACTGCTCGCTTGGAATTGC
>JAILRX010000206.1 GCA_024697985.1 Treponemataceae bacterium
GACCGCGTTTTTCGAAAAGATAAGCGAGCCGTGCTGTACGTTGGCAAGCACCGAAAGCAGAGTCGATTTTCCGCATCCGTTCGGACCGCAAAGACATACAAGTTCGCCGCTTTTAAGATCAAAAGACAGGTTTTTCAAAATCTGATTTTTTGAATAAAAGGCATCGAGATTTTTGACTGAAATCAAAGTGCGATCTTTTTCCATCGGACTACACCTCCCCTTTTACAGAATGCTTTCCGATCAAAATCCAGATGAAAACCGGTACTCCGATAATCGAAGTGATGACGCCGACAGGCAGCTCGCTTGGAGCAATCACCACGCGGGCAATCGTGTCAGAAATCAAAAGAAGAATGCCACCGAGCAAGGTCGACAAAACCAAAAGCGGCTTGGACTTTGCACCGTAAAGGTTTCGCATGATGTGCGGGCAGATAAGGCCGACAAAGCCGATCGTTCCGCCGCTGCAAACCGAGCAGGCCGTGGAAAGGCTTCCAGAAAGCAGGACTAAAATTCGGGCAAAGTTGAAATTCAAGCCGAGTGACTGCGAGGAAAGTTCGCCTGTCGAAAGCACGTCCAAAAACCGCGAGCAGATTCCAAAAAGGATGAAACTTATCAGGGCCGGAATTGCGATAAAGCAGACTTCATTCCAGCCGCGGCCGGAAAAGCTTCCCAGAATCCAGGCATAGACTGTCTGAAGGCGCGACTGCTTGGCGATTAGAACAAGCGAAGTCATAGCAGAAAAAAAAGTTCCCAAAGCTGTTCCCGTCAGAATCATCGAGGCCGAACTCGAAAATTTTCGGTTTTTCTGAGTAAAGACAAAAACTAAAAGGCCGGAAATGACGGCGCCCAGAAAGGCAAAAATCGTCATGGGCTGAAAAAAGCGGAAGGTCAAAAACGGCGGAAGCAAAAACGAAAGGACTACGCCAAGCGTCGCGCCGGCCGTTACGCCGAGGACGCCGCTTTCTGCGAGCGGGTTTCTGAAAAAGCCCTGGAAGATGCAGCCGCTTCCTGCAAGGAGCATGCCGCTGAGCATGACCAGAATCGAACGAGGCAGCCTGATTTTAAGCGCGATGTTTCTTGCAAGTTCCGTTTCATCCATCGAAAAAAGATTCTGGCTTCCCACGCAAAGCGAAAAGACAAAGCTCAAAATCAAAAGGATGAGTTCAACAGCCAAAAATATTGCAAAGCGCGCTTTTTTATTTTTCATTGTTTCGCTTCACTCCAAACAATTTCCTGAACCATTTTTATCGCATCAACAACCCGAGGTCCAGGTCTTGAAAAAATATCAGCATCAATTGCGTAAATCTTTCGGTTTTTTACAGCCGAAATTTTATTCCATCCACGTCGTCTGTATATCAGTTTAATCTGGTCTGGCGAATAATAAGGCACGATTATAAAATCAGGATTTTTCGCAATAATCGCTTCCTCACTGACCTGCGGATAGCTTTGAGCAAGGTCTCCGAAAATATTTCTGGCACCGGCAAACTCAAGGATGTCGTTCATAAAAGATGGTTCCCCGATGCTCATGTAAGGCGAGGCAAAAATTTCGCAATAGACCGAAGGCCTTTTTTCTGGATTACGTTTTATGGAATCAAGTTCCGTTTTCATTTTGGAAATCAGTTTTTCGCCTTTTTCAGGGCACTCCATAATTCTGGCAACATCAGCAATTTCGTCAAATACCGCATCAATTGATGTCGCTTTTGAAAGATAGTACGGTACGTGAAACTGCTTTAGCAAATCTTCCAGGTGATTGTGCATGCCGTCCACCATGTAAACAAAATCCGGGTTGTAGGCAAGAATTGTCTCGATGCTGAAACTTTTTCCATCAAATCCTCCGACACTCGGGAGCTGCAGTACCTCAGAAGGATAGTCGCAAAAATCCGTGCGGGCAACGATGGCAGAACCACATCCAAGTTCGTAAAGAATTTCCGTTCCGTTAGGCGCAAGACTTACGATGCGGCTTGGAGAAGCAAATATATAGAAAACAGCAAGTATTTGAACTGATAGAATCAATATCAATTTTTTATTCATATTTACTAGTTTATAATTTTTTTCTTGCATTATCAACTTTGACTTTTATAATTGATTCATGCGAATGTAAAAAAAGCAGGGGGACATTATGGCAAAAAAAGTCATCGCTACATCTACCAAATTTACAATCGGAGTTATGTTCATACTCTTTTTGTTTATCAATCTTTTTTCAATAACAACAGCAGTTCTTGTAATTGGAAGCAGCCGGGACCATTACTATGAAAACTCGCACACGTCCCTTACCCAGTTTTCAGACACAATTGATATTTTCTTCAACAGCAAAAAATCCATCCTGAATCTTGCATGCGAAGATCCAACTCTCAAAAATATTGATGGTTCGCTCCATTCGTTCATCAACGAAAGTGGACAGATTCATACGAAAAGCTATCCGAAAAGCCAGGTTGAAAAGAATGCCTACATCACATTGAAAAATTACTTTGACAATCATGATGATTTGATCGAAGCCTTTGTCGGAACCCGTTGGGGTGGATTCGTTTCAAGTTTTGAAGGTAACATGTCCGGCGGTTATGACCCAAGAAAAAGAAGCTGGTACACGATGGCCATTCAGTCAGACCTTCCGATTGTCCTGACAAATGCCTACGCTTCGACAAATGGCGAAACCGTAGTCTGCCTTTCACGAAAGCTCTATTCAGCAAACAACACATTTTTGGGCGTTACAGGATTTGAAACCACACTCGGAACACTTTCAGATCTTTTAAGCATGATTGAAGTAAACAAAGATGGTTTTTTGATGCTGGTTCAGTCTGATGGAACTGTCCTTGCGGATTCAATTCATCCTGATTATGCTTTGAAAAACGTGCACGATCTGGGATTTCCGGCAATCGTTGATGCTTTTGCTCTTCCAGAAGGCGACCTGAAAGTAAGTCTTGGAAAGACAAAATATTTCTGCTCGACATTCACAAATCCAACGACAAACTACAGGATTTTATATTTCACTCCTAACAAAGTAATATACAAAACACTGATGCAGACGCTTATTAGCCTTTTGATAGTTGCCCTTGTCGGTGGTTCTGCCATTGTAATCACAACATTTTTTGTCATGCGTTCACAGATGGGACCTCTTAACGGAATCGTAAAGTCACTGCGCTTAGTAGCAAACAACGACTTTACCGGCCGAATCAAAAACACACGAAAAGACGAGCTTGGACAAATCGGAACTGAATACAACGCGACTATGGGCGGACTCTGCTCTTCGCTCAACACGATTACAATCAACACGAATGAAATTGGAAAAATCGGTACAAGTCTTGTTGAAGATATGGATTCCATCTCATCTGCCATCACGGAAATTGGAGCAAGCATCGAAAGCGTAAGGTCACAGACAAACAACCAGAACGATGCATTCTTTGAGACAAACGACGCGCTCAAACTTATCGTCAATTCCATCCAGACTCTTAACCACAGTACAGAAACTCAGGCAGCCTGTGTTGAACAGTCAAATGCAAGTGCAAAAGAAATGGTTTCCAACATCAACACTATTTCAAATTCTATCGAAGATACGATGAGCGCCATCAGAAATCTTACCCTTGCAACTGATGACGGAAAGGAAAACATGCAGAAATCTGCCGCAATCGCTGAAAAGATTGCCGAGGAATCAGGAAGTTTGACAGAAGCTGCAAGCGTCATCCTGAACGTAGCAAACCAGACAAACCTTTTGGCAATGAATGCCGCAATCGAAGCAAGCCACGCAGGAGAAGCAGGTCAGGGATTTGCAGTCGTTGCTGATGAAATTCGTTCCCTT
>JAILRX010000264.1 GCA_024697985.1 Treponemataceae bacterium
CGAGCTGTTCTGGAGTAAGCAGGTCGCATTTGTTCAATACGATGAAGTTGCAAAATTCAATCTGGTCTACGATGAGGGTCGAAATTTCCTCTTCATTCAAATTGTTCTGGTCAACTGCATCGCTCTTTTCTTTATTTTTCTGAAGGTCATCCAAAAATTCGCGGTAAATTCTGTCCGCATCAACTACGGTTACAACTGATGTAAGATAAACGTTTGTGTCCGGATTGTCCTCTTCGTAAGCAAGGAAACTTGCAGAAATTGCACCCGGATCACTGATTCCAGAAGCTTCAACGAATACGACTTCCACGCTGTCGATGGCAGAAATTTTTTCAATCTGCTGAATGAATTCGTCACGGAGCGTGCAGCAGATGCAGCCGTTCTGAAGTTCGAACATCGGACATTCTGCAACGTTTGCGCCTTCTTTTTTAAGAATTTCAGCATCCACGTTGATGCTGCCCATGTCGTTAACGATCAAAGCGACGCGTCGTGTTTCCTGACGCAAAAGATTGTTGAGCAAAGTGGTTTTTCCAGATCCAAGATATCCTGTAATCAATACGACAGGTTTTTTCTGAGTTTTTTTCATAATTTTATTCCTTTTTATTTTTATTTTTTATTGTGCCTGAAAAGGCGAAGTCGATAAAAAAGGAATAATCTCAAATGACCAGCTTGATTTTTTGATTGACTAAGGTCGGCAAAATCATGAAGGAAATTAAAATTGCCGAAGGTAAGGAGGAAAATTTGATATTCGAATGAATCGAAAAAATTGGAAATTCAAAAAAAGCTTTTTTCGCAACCTGAATTATCTGAAGGATAAGGCAGATTTCGCAGTCCTCGTCGTGGCAGTGCTCGTGATGGCCGGCATGAATAATCTCAAAACCGATGCATGACAAAATCGAGACGAGTACCAGAATAAAAACGGCGCGTAAAAAAATGCGCAGTGAAAAAGAGACCGCTCTACGCATTTTCTCCCTTTTCCTTTGCGGCACATTCGGCGCAAATTCCGTACAGGACGGTCCTGAGCGGATTCACCGTAAAACCGTGGTCTTCTTTCAAGTGATTTTCTATGCCAGAAAGCTCATCACATTCAAGGTGAATCAGTTTGCCGCAACTTTCACACTTCAAGTGAAAATGCTCGTGAGAATTAAGGCAGTCTTCGCCAAGATATTCAAAGCAGGCAGGAGACTTGTCATCAATAAAATACTTTTGGATTTTTCCGTCCGTAACCAGTTTTTCCAGCTGGCGGTAAACTGTCGCAATCCCGACAGAAACGCCGCTTTCCGCAAAATGACGGTACACTTCTTCTGCCGTAAAATGCTTCCCCTGCATCTGGCCAAGATAATTGAGAATTAAATCCTGCTGTTTTGTTTTGTAGACAATTTTCTGCATTTTTATTACATCACAAATTTGATAATGATTATCAAATTATAGAGATATGCAGAATTTTGTCAATAAAGTTGCAGGCTATTCGATCTTAAACGTACTGATGATGTTGTAAAGTTCAGATACGCTTATCTGGTTATGTTCAGAAGACTGAGTTACGTTATTTACGGCACTCGTGATTTCTGCAAGGCTTTCTGTCATTTCGTGCATTTTTTCGTTGATTGAACGTGTCGTATCTGCAAGCAGCTTCATTTCAGAAATGACCTGCTCTCCGCCAGAAAGCATCTCGGCAGAACCTTCGGTAACCGAACTTGTCGATTCGTTGATGTGCTGCATTGCTTCGAGTACCTGCTTGTTTCCCTGGCTCTGTTCCGACATAGCATTCATGATGACTTTTTCCTGCTGAGAAATAGTCTGTGCGATTCCGTAAATGGACTTGAAGTTTTCCTGGACGAGCTTTGTCTTGTCAGAAACCTGCTTGATTGACTCAAACAGCGTCTGAAGGCTGTCGTTGATGGTCTGGCTCTGACTTGCCGACTGTTCAGCCAGTTTTCGGATTTCATCAGCAACTACACCAAAGCCCTTTCCGGCCTCACCAGCATGTGCCGATTCGATTGCGGCGTTCATGGCAAGAAGGTTCGTCTGCTCGGCGATGTTTGCGATTACCGAAGTTGCTTCCAAAAGCGCATTCGACTGAGTGATGATCTGAGCCGAAATATCAACTGCACTTTCAACAGACTGCCGACCGTCATCACTTGCCTTGGTCAAAGACAGGACGGCCTGTGAGTTCTGCTCAAGGATTGATGTTACAGAATTGATGTTGGCAACCATTTCTTCAACAGCTGCACTCGACTGAGTTACAGCAGCGGCCTGCGAATCAATATTTTCATCCAAATCGTGGGTTCTAGAAATAATCTGAGAAACTGATGCGTTTGCTTCTTCGACACCGGCCGACTGATTGGTCATATCAGTCTGTACGGTATTGATGCCCTCGGTCATTGCTGAAATTTCTTTTCCGACCAGTTCCATCTGCTTTTCAAGTTCGACAGCGGCATCGGTCGTGCTATGGATGGATTTTTTGAAATCCAAAAGAAGTTTTGAAGTTGAAGTTCTAAGGTCATTAAGATAGATTGCAAGTTCTCCCAATTCACACCTGATCAAAATCGGGATGTCATCAGTCATGTAATTTCCCATTGAAAGATCATGTGAAAATTTTCGTACATAGTTGATGACTTTCTTTACATCACGCAGCATGAAATACATACCTTCCATTACGAGCAAAGCAGCCACCGCAGAAACAGGAAAAACCTTTGTCGTAATTACGTACATGATTGAAGCTGTATGGTTTGCAGGAACAGTAAAGATTGCTTCCATAAAAAGAACAATACCCACGATGTTAAAGAAAAGAATCAGCATGCAGCGCTGAAGGAATGAAAAGGACTGATATTTTCGTTCGTAAGGAAGCCAATCCACAGCTTTTTCAAGATTTGAAACCGTAAGTACATAGCCCAAAACAGAAAAGGTTGCAAGACAGCCGAAGCTCAAGCAGAATGAAAAAACCAGATAGCTCTCATTACCAAAATTAGCCAAATGCATATTTCGGTTCATGTTATAAATTACAGCCAGAATTGGGGTTGCTGCAGAAAATGAAACCGGAATACCGAAAGTAACGATCTGGGCAAGTTTTACAGTCTTGTTCAGCTTTGCAACAGATTCATCAGTGCCGTCAAACTTTATAATTTTAGCCCTTACGACAAAATATGTAAGGAAGGCCGCAATAATCGAAATCAAGAATGCGCCGATATTGAATGGATTTCCTGCATAAAGTGAAAACTCAGGAAAGGTAAAGCCACCTACCAGAACGCCCAAAAATGGATAGAAAATCATTGGGGCAAGATAGGTGTATAAGATGATAAAAAAAAGCCTCTTAGGAAGTCCGTTTTTTGCCTGCAAAAGAGCGAAGTCTTTTTTTTCTTCAGTCATAGTATTCTCCTTAAGACTTACGTCTATACGTAATTTTATCACTTTGAATTTGAAATTTTAAGCAAAATTCATCGTTTTTCTAAGCAATCACTTATTTTTTTACAAAACATGAGGCTCTAATGTCTGATTTTCCAACTTTTTTTTGCAAAATCCTCTGTATCTCGCTATAATTTTCATTACATCATTTGTATCAGAGGAATTTGCAGCATGTCTGATTTGACAAGAGTTATCAGTATTTCAATCCTTTCTTTACTTTCAGTTTTTTGTTTTCAGGCTGGAATTTTTTTGTGGTCAGGCCACAATTTAAAAAACAACGCCCGACGAACTCTTATTTTCATAGAATTCTTTACAGGCTTTCTTCTATTATTTGATGCCCTCGCCTATTTTTACAGAGGAAACACGAGCGCTGCAGGCTTTTACATGGTCCGCATCAGCAACCTTTTAGTTTTTTTATGCAATTTTGCAGTTTCCTTTTTCCTTTGCTTTTACGTTTGTGAATTCATAAAGCAGTCAAGACTAAACTTTAACTTGATTTTTCATCCAGTCAAATCCGTGAAGGACGGAATTCCAGTTCATCTGTTTTTTGTGCTCTTCTTCTGTCTTCTTGGAATCTGCCTTCTCATAATCAGTCAGTTCACGAATATCTTCTATTACTTTGATGAAAAGAATCTTTATCACAGAAATACTTTATTTCCTCTGTGTGTCGCTCTGGGCTTCATTCCAGGACTTATCACCTTTACGATGCTGTTGCAAAACCAAAAATATCTTCCAAAAAATATTTTGTATTCGCACATTATCTATTTCATACTTCCTGCAATTTCGGTCATCCTGATTCTTCTCGTCTACGGATTTCCTTGGATTAATATTTCGCTAGGACTTGGTGCCCTTCATCTTTTCTACTCTTCATTAAAACTGATGGAACTTGCATTCTATTCTGGAAATAATGAAGGATTGGTTTTCAGCCCGGGATATAAGAAAGTCAAAGTTCAGACTGAAAAACGAAAAAGAGTCGCAAGAAGCCATTTCTGGCAGGCCCTTACAATCAGCCTTGCAGGATTTCTCCTGATATGTATGATTGTTTCCATCAGAGGATTGTCGTTGCCTGAAAAAACGATTGTAATTGATGAGCCGTATACAAAAAATGATCCGACTCAGCCGGTCTGCATTACTTTCCTTCGACATGCAGAAAAACACTGGATTGATGAAGATGATCCTGACAGAACCGGAGCTCAGTTTGACGGCGTAATTTTCAACAACATGAAAAGCACTGTCATCACGGACTGGTCTTTTTCCATTCCAGTTCCTGAAAACTGCTCGATAGATCCAGGTCCTTGGAACGGAACCTTCACGATCAGTGACGGAAACTTGACCGTCATCAAGCCGCATGAAGGTGACAAGGAAAACATCCATGGTGAAGATTTTTATCAGATTAAGCCTCTTAAAAGTTTGGGCTTCGGCTGCATCATGTATACTCCGCACAACTATCAGCCTCTTTCTCAAAAAATCGTCTTCACTTATTCGAGCATCTTGAAGCCGCTTTCAAATTTGATTTTTGATATTTTCCTGGCACTTATTTTTGTTCTTTTCGTCGTATCATCAACCATCACGATTCTTGAAGACAAGCTTATCCATGTTGAAAATGAAAACAAAAAACTTGAAAGCACGGTCAGAGAACGAACGAGGGAACTTGTTGCTGAAAAAACGAAATCTGAAAGCCTTCTTTTGAACATCCTTCCAAAAGAAATTGCTGATGAACTTACGACAAATCCGGAAAGGACAATCGCTAAAGAGTATCCGAACGTAACTGTTCTCTTTACTGATATCGTTGATTTCACGAAGATAAGCGGCCAGATGTCTGCTGAAGAAGTCGTAACAATGCTCAACAAATTGTTTTCGATGTTTGACCAGCGCGCACAGGACGAAGGAATTGAAAAAATCAAGACCATCGGGGACGCCTACATGGCAGCCTCAGGCCTTTCACAGGAAAACGAAAATGACGGTGCTGCAAAAATGATCCGCTTTGCACAGGGCATTCTGCAGGACGTAAATACATTCAATGAAACATCACCTATAAAACTGAAGCTCAGACTTGGAATAAACTCAGGGCCGCTTGTTGCAGGCGTAATCGGAAAGACAAAGTTCATTTACGACATCTGGGGTGATACGGTCAATGTCGCAAGCCGAATGGAAAGCACCGGACTTCCGATGAAAATTCACGTAACTGAAAATACAAAGGCTCAGACTGCAAGCCTTTTCCAATACAACGAAAACACCGAAACCGACGTTAAGGGAAAAGGCCGCATGACGACCTATTTCCTGGATTAGTTTTTATTTTTACACCCAGCTTTCCCAGACTTTCTGGCACAAACCGACTGTAGCATCAGATTTGTCCTTTCGACAGACAGGAAGTTTCAAAAGGGAAGCTTGGTTTTCGAAAAGTTTTTCTTCTTTTTCGCTGTCATCAAGATAGGCAATTGATGTATAGTTTTTGCTCGCCTTGTCCAGCATCGAATCAATCGCATCAAGGCGGCTTCCTTCTTTTTTGGCAAGAAGTGAAACGACAGAATCAAACTCGCCGGCACTCATCGCCTTTTCTTTCAAGTCAATAAACTGAAATTGAATTCTGCGTTCCTTAAAAAAACGCTGTGCTGATTTGCAGTCAAAAGATTTGTTCGTGCCAAAAATCTGAATCATTATTTGCTCCTTAAAAAAATACTTACGCCTCAAGTAGCGGGCGTCCACATAACTACGCACTTAAACGATGGCGGGCTCGCTGGTAGCTGCGCTGCGAACGCTAGAAACTTCGTTGCGAATAGACCGGCTGTCGGCTTTGAACTTCTTGTTATGGCATTTTTTACAACATTGCAATTCTAAGTTGCTTTCCAAATACAGATGCAACTTTTTGAAGAGTAGATAATCGGATATCTTCAGAATGGTTTTC
>JAILRX010000272.1 GCA_024697985.1 Treponemataceae bacterium
GACTCAGAAATGATTTCGTGAACAACTGCGATTCCCTTGACCTTACCGGTAAAAGGATAGCATTTTTGACCGACCTTGAAAAAAACCAAATCGTAGTTATTTTTTTTGACAAAAGAAGGCATGATATGTCGGTGCCAAAGATTTTCCGGGAAACCTTCATAAGTTACGAAACTGTTATAAATATAGTTCGATTCGTTTCCGTAAGTGTAACGGTCAACTTCAGTACCGAACAGCTCAATCGTGACGTCATCACGCAGGTCGTGCAGGTTGTGTAAAAACGAGCTTAAATAAAAAGCAACGCTTGATCTGCCGTGCTTTAATCCGATTGTATCAACACCGATTTTCATAAAAACTATTATAGCATACTGAGGTAAAATATGCTATATTTATGTAATGAATGAAAATAAACGCTCTTTTACAGAACTGGGGATAAGCAGCAAATACGCAGAAAACCTTGCTAAAATCAACATCACGACTCCAACCCCGGTACAGGAACGAATCATCGGTGAAATTCTTGAAGGAAAATCAGTTATGTTTCAGTCGGAAACTGGAACAGGAAAAACCTTTGCCTTCGTATTGCCAATCCTTGAAAAAATCAATCCTGAAATAAAAAATCCGCAGGCCATCATCGTCTGCCCTACTCATGAACTTTGTGCTCAGATTAAGCTTGAAATACAGAAAATTTGTGACTATAAAGTCGCGCTTTGCTTTGGTGGCGCTCCAATCAAACGACAGATGGAAAGCCTCAAGGAAAAGCCGCAGTTTGTAATCGGAAGTCTTGAAAGAATCAAGGAATTGATATTCCTGAAAAAGCTCAAGCTCAATGAAACTAAATTTTTGGTTTATGATGAAATCGACAGGCTTTCACAGGCTGAAGAAAGGGATTTTTCTACAGACCTCATCAATTTGATGCCGAAAGACATTCAGTTCATCGGATGTTCTGCAACTGTAAGTGAAAATGTCAAGAATGTTTTTGAAAAGGCACTTAAAAAGCTTAACGAAGAATTCCAGATTGAAAGGATCGAGCTTCCAAATGAAAATGTCCTTCAGGAAAAAATTTCTCACTGGGCCTTTTTTGCAGAACAGCGCGACAAGATTCCGACATTGAAAAGCATCATCCTTGCTGAAAAACCTGAAAAGGTTCTGGTATTTACAGGAAAACTCGACCAGGTTGAAAACATAACTCAAAAGCTAAGATATAAAAAGATTGAATGCGAAGGACTTCATGCAAAAACTGACAAAGTCGTACGAAAATCAATTATCGACAGGTTCAGGAGCGGGAAAATCAAGATTCTAGTTACGAGCGACCTTTCTGCCAGAGGACTGGACTTTCCGAACGTTACGCACGTCATCCAGATGGATTTACCGAGCAATGATGACTTTTTCATCCACAGGGCCGGAAGGACTGGTCGAGCAAATCAAAGTGGAATCAATATCGTAATCGGGGACGGTTATGAGATGAAAAAATACGCACGCCTCGAAAAGAAACTTAAAATCAAGGTTTATCCTAAAATTTTGAGGTGCGGAAAAATTTATCCTGCTGATTATTTTCAGGATGAAGTAAAAAATAATAAAGGAGAAAGTAATGGACATAAAAAATGAGTTCAATAAAATCAAAAAAAGATTTTCTGTAAAGCAAGTCATCGTTTTTATTATCGTTGTTTTTGGCCTTGCTTTGGTATTTGCCAGTTTCTACAAGGTTGACGCAACAGAACAGGCTGTAATTACAAGATTCGGCAAATATATCAAGACCGTAAGTCCCGGACTTCACATGAAAATTCCGTTTGGAATCGACAAGAACTTTAACGTTCCGGTCAAGGTCGTACAGACTGAACAGTTCGGCTTTTCGACACAGAAAAACATCAGAAGCGACAATTACAACTATTCAAAGGAATCAACGATGCTTACTGGAGACTTGAACATCGTGGATGTTGAATGGATCATCCAATACAAGATTACGAATCCTTCGGACTGGCTTTTCAAGGTAAAGGATAAACGACAGACAATCCGCGATATTTCTCAGTCGGTTATCAATCAGCTGGTCGGAGACAGGGCAATCCTTGACGTAATGGGTATTGAGCGATCTTCAATTCAAAATCAGGCACAGATCAAAATGAACGAGTACTTTGAACAGCTTGGACTTGGCATCAACGTAATTGCAGTCCAGCTCCAGAACGTTGTTCCACCTCGTGGGGTTCAGGATGCGTTCGAAGACGTCAACATGGCAAGCCAGGATATGGAGCGATACATCAACGAAGGAAAAGAAGCCTATAACGCGCAGATTCCGCTTTCTCAGGGTATTGCAGACCAGCAGATTAAGATTGCAGAAGGATATGCAATTGACCGCGTAAACAGGGCCAAAGGTGATGTCGCCCGATTCAGTGCAATTTATGCTGAATATCAAAAGGCTCCAAGCGTAACGCGAGAACGACTTTATCTTGAAATGATGGAAGAAATTTTCAAGAACACAAAAAATGCCGTCATAATCGACAAGGAATTGGAAAACATGCTTCCAATCAAGAACATCACTTCCCCATCAGCAAATGCTGCAAATGGAGGTAACCAATGAAAAAACTTACAAAATTTGCAAAGCTTTTGATTACAATCGGCTGCGTACTTGTAGTCTTAGTTCTTTTCCTTTTAACAGGGCCTCTTTACGTAATTAACGAAGGCTATCAGGTAGTCGTAACACGGTTTGGTGACATCGTTGCTGTCCACACCAACGCCGGACTTCATTTTAAGATTCCGTTCATCGACATCGTAAATACCTATCCAAAACTGATTCTTTCTCTTGACGGAGATTCACAAAAAATTCCTACAAAAGAAAATCAGTTCATCATCGTTGACACGACAAGCAGATGGAAGATTTCAGATCCTGAGCTTTTCTATCAGTCGTTCAAGACAGTTGATGCGGCTGAAATCCGACTCAGCGACATCATCGATTCAGCGACCCGAACGATCATCACGCAAAACCGGCTCAGTGAAGTCGTTCGTTCATCAAACCTCATAAACGAGCGGACTGACAGCAAAAACACAGAACTTCCAGCATCGGACGAAGCAGCAGCAAAAATCAATGCGCTTGTTAACGTCGTAGCAAATTCTGAATCAGTAAACAAGGGACGAAGACAGCTCACGCTCGAAATGGCAGAAGAAGCACGCAAAATGATTCCCGACTACGGAATCGAGCTTATCGATATTTTGCCACGACAGATAAAATATTCTGATGAACTTACTGAAAGCGTTTATAACCGAATGATCAAGGATCGAAACCAGATTGCAAAAGGTTTCAGAGCCTACGGTGAAGGACAAAAACGCGACTGGCTCGGTAAGCTTGAAAAAGACAAGCTGATGATCGAATCTGATGCTTATGCAAAGGCAGAACAGATCAAAGGTCAGGCTGATGCTGAGGCCACAAGAATTTACGCAAGAGCCTACTCAGTTGACCCTGAATTCTATGCGTTCTGGCGAAGCATCGAGTCATACAAGACGACGGTTCCATCATTTGATGCAACCTTCTCTACCGACATGGATTACTTCAAATACATGTATTCATCAAAGGGCCGACGATAAATTAGATCGAGTTAATCGAATAGCGACTTAATCGGCGATGAAAACCGTGATGGCGTGGACTTTTTCCACGCCATTTTTTTTGAGCACTTCACAGCAGTTTTCTACAGTGACTCCGGTCGTCAAAATATCATCGATAAGGACAACTTCTTTTGGAACTGAAAAGTTTTTTTTACGAAACACTTTTTGATTGAAACAATAAGCTGTATTTCCATTGGAAAGCCTTTCGGTTCTGTTTTTCTTTTTCTGCTCGTTTTTTTCCGTACGAATCAGAAGGTGGCATACAGGGATTTTATAAAAATATTTTAGGATGTGAGTCAAATCGTTTATCTGATCCCAGCCTTTTTTGTAGATTTTGAAAGGGCGCGGTGGAACCGGGACAATCGGAAGACCTGAAAATTTTTGCCTATACACTTCATTGATTTTGGAAGCAAAATAAAAGGCAAAATAACGTCTCCCCTCCATTTTCCATTTGAACAAAAGATCCTTTTTCCACAGTTTATATGAAAAAAGAGGATAAACTGAATCCAGGGTTTGTATTACGGCATTTTCCCGACATTCAAAACAGACATCGTTTTCACTGATGAGTTTTTTACCGCAAATCTTACAATGCTCAACTGAAAAATCGTAGGGAATTAAATATTTTTTTTGGCATTGCGGGCAGACTTGGAAAATTCCGCTTGGCCTTCCGCAGCAAAGGCATTTATCAAAAAGAAAAATGTTTTTCACATATAAATTATTGTGAGAAAATTCAATTTTGAGCTAATTTTTATATGCTTTTTCTAGCGGATGTTAAAATAAAGTCGCTTGATGTATTTTTCTCGTGCAAGGGCCTTTTCGTATAGCGGACTTTGTGGATACTGAGTTGTGACAGTCGAATAAGAATGCAAGGCTTCCTTTATGTCCCGCACTGTAGAGACTGCTTCAAGAATCTGGCCCCTTAAAAAATAGCCTTCATCAAGCTTTGTCGTAGAATTTTCAACAAATGGATTAATGTATCCAAGAGCTTTTTCAAACTCGGCTTTTTCATAGGCTTCGAGTGCATTTTTCAAAAGTTCATCGAGCTGTGAAACTGTATACGACTGAGTGTTTGAATCTTCGGCCGGTTCGTCATCACCAAAAACAAGTTCCGGTTCTTCTTCCATGACTTCAACCTGGGCAACTTTCTTGGACTGCGTATTCTGTTTAGTTTCGGAATGATCAACGTCTTTTAACAAATAAGTATCGAGGTTGTAATCTGGAGCCTTAACAATGTTTGACGAATTGTCTGTGCCAGAAACTGTTACCTTCAAAAAATCGTCGATAAACTCGTTTGAAATCATGTCATTTTTATAAAAATGGATGATGGTTTCACCTTCATTTTTTGCAAGAAGCGTAAAAACCATTTTTCCATCCTGAATTTTCTTGCTCTGAAAAGAAAGAACTCCCTTTGGAACGTAGTTTTCAGGATTTTCTGAGGTCTCACCCATGAAAATCCAGCCATTGCCGGGATATTCAACTACAAGCTGCTGATTTTTTTTTAGGTTCACGCTTCGAGAAATCTTGACTTCAGGGTATGTGATTTTAGTTGATGGGGTGCTTTTTGTGTTCGCAGCAGTCTCCATGTTGCTAGCGGCAGGCG
>JAILRX010000025.1 GCA_024697985.1 Treponemataceae bacterium
ATCGGTGTTAAGGTCGTAGAAGGTTATGGCCTTACTGAAACCGCTCCTGTCGTAGCAGTCCGACCAATCCGTCGTCCTATTTTTGGAACAGTCGGTTCTCCAATTCGTGGTGTTTCGGTTCGTGTCGTAAGCTTGAAAAACGGCGAGGATGTTGGAAAATGCAAGGTCGGCGTGCTCCAGGTTAAGGGTGGCACCGTAATGAAGGGCTATTATAAACGGCCTGATCTGACCGCCGCCGCAATCGATGAAAACGAATGGTTTAACACCGGCGACATCGCAATTTTGACAAGGCATAACGAAATCGTTCTTCGAGGACGAGCCAAGGATACGATCGTTCAGAGGGGAGGCGAGAACGTTGAGCCTCTTCCAATCGAAATGAAGATTCAGGAAAGCCGATATGTTCAGACGGCAGTTCTTGTAGGTCAGGACCAGCGATATCTTGCTGCCCTTATCGTGCCGGAACAGAGTGAACTCGAAGGCTTTGCAAAAGAAAACAACATCGAATACAAAAACTACAAGGAGCTGTTTTCAAATCCTCAGGTGATTCAGCTTTTCGATACGGAAATTGCTGAGCGAATCAATTCAAAGAACGGTTTCAAGATGTTCGAGCGAGTAAACAAGTTCTGCCTGCTTGAAAAACCGTTTGAGGTCGGCGTAGAGCTTTCTGCAAAACAGGAAATCATGCGCTACAGAATCAGCGAGATTTATTCGAAAGAAATCAAGGCCCTTTTCAAGGACTAATTCCAGGGCGCGCACGAAATGCCGCGCCTGTGAATTTTTTCACCAAATTATCGCCTTCATATCTTGTAAAATGACTTCAATTCTACTATATTAAAAGAAGAAAGCCTTTGGCAAAATGCATATTGGAGGAAATTTAGATATGATTAAAACAGTTAAAGATGTTGATTTGAAAGGCAAACGCATTATCATGCGCGTAGACTTCAACGTACCTATGAAGGACGGAGTTGTTCAGGATGACACACGAATCATGGCAGCTCTTCCTACAATCAAATATATCCTTGAACAGAGCCCACGTTCTCTCGTTCTTATGAGCCACCTTGGAGATCCTAAAAAGGATGTTAAAAAGGCTCAGGAAAAAGCTGAAAAAGCAGGAAAGACCTGGACAGACGCTGATGCTGAAAAATTCATCAACGGCAAAAACCGAATGGCTCCAGTTGTTAAATACTTCTCAGAAAAACTCGGAAAAGAAGTTACATTCCTTCCAGATGCACTTGGACAGAAAGCTGCAATCGACGCTCTTCCAGAAGGCGCTGTAGCAATGCTCGAAAATGTTAGGTTTCATAAGGAAGAAACATCAAAAGATTCTGCTGAAAGAGACGTTATGGCAAAAGAACTTGCTACATACGGCGATATCTTCGTAAACGACGCTTTCGGAACAGCTCACCGAGACCAGGCTTCTACAGCATCAATCGCAAAATTCATGCCAGTTGAATCAGTTGGCGGATTCTTGATGGAAAAAGAAGTTAAATACATTCAGCCAATGGTTGAAAATCCACCAAAACCACAGGTTGCAATCATCGGTGGTGCAAAAGTTTCTTCTAAGATTGCTGTTTTGGAATCACTTTTGAAGAACGCTTCTGCCCTCGTAATCGGTGGTGGTATGGCTTACACCTTCCTCAAGGCTCAGGGTCACAAAGTTGGTATTTCTTTGGTTGAAGATGATTTCATCGATACAGCTAAAAAACTTCTTGCAGACGCAGCTGCTAAGGGCGTAAAAATCGTTCTTCCAGTTGACCACGTTGCAGCAGATAAATTTGACGCAAACGCAACTCCTGTTGCAGTTGATGGTGCTGACATTCCTGATAACCTTATGGCTATGGATGTTGGTCCTAAGACAATCGAACTTTACAAGGAAGTTCTTTCTACAGCTAAATCAGTTGTATGGAACGGACCTGTCGGAGTTTTCGAATTCGACGCATTTGCAAAGGGAACAGCTACTGTTGCTCAGCTCGTTGCTGATGCTACAGGCCGTGGAGCAATGACAGTTGTTGGTGGCGGTGATTCTGTTGCTGCCGTTAACAAGTTCAACCTTGCTGACAAAATGAGCCACGTATCAACAGGTGGTGGAGCAAGCCTTGAGTTCCTCGAGGGTAAAACATTACCAGGCATAGCAATTTTGGCTACAAAATAAATTTTTTCGCGAGAAAAAGTTTTCAGCGTGAAAAGCAAAGACGTCCGTTCTTTTTAGAGCGGGCGTTTTTTTTTGTAATTTTTATAAAATTGTGCTGATTATGTGCTGATTATTGCCTGTATTCATGATGAAATTTTTTTTATTACATCTTATAATCTTCTTATATAAATAAGGAGTTTATCATGAAAAAAATGAAAAATATTTGCATAGTTTTTTTAACTATCTTTCTGCTTTTTCAATTCAATTCATGTCAGAATCTGAATGACAGCACGGCATCTGTTATTTTTAATATCGACGGCAAGCTTGTTTCAGCCGTAGACAAAAGACTTCATTCCCGTGCCAGCGTCAGAAAAGATTCAGAAAAACTCTATCTTGATATTTCCCTGAAAGGAACTTTTGAACAGATTCAGACTCTTGAACTTACAGAAGGAGCGTCAGCCGTTTTTGAAGAAGTTCCGGTAGGTTCAAAAATTTATGCCCATGTAATCGCCTATGACAAGCCTGAAACAAACGGCAGCAGCTTTCCGCTTTATGAAGGTGATTCAGATACTATATTTGTTTCATCAGGAGAAAATGTCCTGAACGTAAAAATCAAGGAAACCTCAACTTCAATAAAAATTTATGTAAACAGCACAAGGGCTTCTTCACATGAAACAGATTGCGGTTCTGGAACTGAGGAAAAACCTTTTACGAACCTTGAAAGCGCGCTTTCGACTATCATGACCTTGAATCGCCCTGAAAATGACTATACGATTATTTTAAGCGGAACAAGAGAAGGCTTCATTTATCTCCAGGATTCTATCACTGTTTCAGATGATTCTACCACGGGAGAAGATACAAGTTTAGTAACTTATATTCCTGCAAATTCAATTACGATTGAAGGAAAAACAGGACCTTCAGTTGATGTTATTGACGGAGCATGTACTTCTGAAGACAGGAACCCTGCAATTTTGATTGATACAGTAGTTCCGCTGACTATACGAAATATAACGATTACAGGCGGCTACTCGGGAAATGGCGGTGGAATCTGCATGGCAAAAGATATCAGTCCTTCTTCACTTATTCTTGAAAACTGTGTAATTACAGGAAATATTGCGAATGATAACGGTGGTGGAATTTATGTAGGCGAGGAATGCAAGCTTACCGTAAAAGATGGAGTTGTAGTAGATCAGGATAAAAGTACTTTGGCAACTTCAACA
>JAILRX010000046.1 GCA_024697985.1 Treponemataceae bacterium
AGAAGTTGAAATCAATAAAGGGCAGGGAACTGCAATCTTCATGACTTACGCAAACGCTTTGTGTAAGGGTAACGTTAATCTTGATGACTATGAATGGAAATGTCCTTACTCATTTGAAGAAATGGGATGGGTAGTTCCAGAAATCAAACATGATGAATTTTTGGAATCAATCGGAATGGGACGAAAGCACGATACAAAGTGGCCTTTACCGATTGGTGTGGATGGATTTGACTGGGCTTTGGATAAGGTCCTTGCTCAGAACACAGACGATCCGAACTCAAGAATGCTGACAACCTTGGCACAGAAAAAGGCTCAGTTCCTTAAGGATCATCGTGAAAACTACTTTATAATCTGGTAATTTTTCGTAGGGGGATTTTAATGAAAAAATTTGTAAGAAATGCAGTTGTTTTTGCTTTCGCATCTTTGCTTGTTGCAGGTGCTTTTGCACAGCAGAGAATTAATTTGAAAATCGGTTCTGTTTCTCCAGACAACTCACCTTGGTCAGTTGAACAGAAAAAAATGGCTCAGGAATGGGCCCGAATCACAAACGGCGAAGTTACCGTTACGTTCATGAACGCAACAGCTCTTGGCGGAGAAAACGGCGTAATCCAGAAGATGAAGGTTGCCCGACCTGGACAGAAAGCCCCTCTCGACGGTGGTATTTTTACAAACATCGGTATTTACGAACTTGCTCCAGAAAGCCACGTTCTTACACTTTGTATGCCTTTTATGTTTAAAAGCCAGGATGAAATCGACTATGTAATCAAAAATACAGAAAATCATATCAATAAAGCAATCGAAGATCAGGGATTTTACCTTATCGGATGGTTCAATGTAGGCATGCTTTATTTCTGTACAAAAGAAGAAGTTCGAACACTTGATCAGCTTAAAAAAGTAAGCCTTTCAGTTGGTGGAATTACAAGCCCTGAATTGGGAAAAGCTTTCCAGCACGCTGGTTACACAACAAGTGATGTTTCAAACGAAAAAATCCTTTCAAGCTTGAAATCAAGCACAGGTTGTGGCGGACTTTATACAATCCCAATGTACGCTTATGCCGCTCAGTATTCAAAATATGCAAAATACGTTCTTAACATGCCGATCTGTCCTGTAATGGCAGGTTTTGTAGTTAACAAGCAGGTTTGGGATTCAGTTCCAGAAAAATACAAGCCGGCTCTTCTTGAATCTTTGAAAAAGACTGAAAATGTATTCATCGGCGTTCAGCAGAAAAACGATGCTGACTATCTTCAGAAAATCGCTGATGATGGCGGTGTTTTGACAAACCTTACACCGGCTGAAAAACAGGCTTTCTATGATTCAATGTCAGAAGATGCTGTTCGAATGACACAGTCTGGAGAAGTAAAAGTTATCAACTATCCTTTCTTCAAAGAAGTTGAAGCTCTTCTTAAAAAATATCGAGGACAGTAAGAATGGCTTCGAAATTCGTTCAAAAATTTTCTGAAGTTTGGAAAAAAATCGAAGATTGGCTCGCTGTAGTCATCGTTGCCTTTATGGCCATCTTCCCGCTTATCGTAAAGATGATTGAATCTTCAAGCGGTTCTCCAATCGTAAACAACGAAAATGTCATGCTGAACATTGTTTTCATGTTTTCATGTGTTGCCGGTGCAATAACATGGCGTGAAGACAAGCACATCAGCCTTGCTTCCTTGTCAGAAGTAATCGCAAAAAAGGCAAACAAGCCTGTAATCGACACGATCGTTCAGAAAATCCGAAATGCAGCTGTCGTAGCAATCCTTACGGCAATTTTCCTTTCGGCCTTTTCTGAATTTTTCATGTTCTTTTCTCAGACAGTCTGGGGAATTCCTACAAAAGTTTTCTATACTTTTTTGCCTGTCTGTTATTTTGTAATGCTTTTCAGAGCCTGCTCTAAAAAGGATAAATGGGTTTCATCATTAATCGGCTTGATTATCGGTCTTTATATCGCTTCAGGTCCGCTTTCTGGTGTCATTTATTCTATCAACAACGGAGCAAACATCAACTGGCTCATCACCATTTCAAATTCCTGGCTCTGGTTCAGCAGCAAGGCATTTGTTTTTGTACTTATTCTTTTGATCATCCTTGCAATCATGGGTGTTCCGCTTTTTATCTCACTTGCCGGAATCGCCTATCTTTGTTTCAGCCAGGGCGGCGGATACGTCGAAGTAATACCGACAGAAACTTACTCAGTCCTTACAGACTCGAGCATCGCCGCAATTCCGCTTTTCACAATCGTAGGTTACCTGCTTTCTCAGGGTAGTGCAGGCCGCCGCCTCGTTGATGTATTCAATGCTGCGTTCGGCTGGTTTAAGGGCGGTACGATTATTGCTGCCGTTCTCGTAGTAACCTTCTTTACGATGTTTACAGGCGCCTCTGGTGTAACAATCCTTGCTCTTGGAGCTCTTCTTTCCATGCTGATGACAGGAACCGGTTACGACAAGGACCGTGCCGAAAGCCTTATCACGGCTTCCGGTGCCCTCGGACTTTTGTTTCCGCCTTCAGTTGCCATCATCATGTACGGAACCGTTAACTATTTTAGCGTTGATGTATTTGAAGTTTTCAAGGGCGCAATCATTCCAGGTTTGATTCTCGCAATTGCTACAATCGCCTGGGGTATCTTCAAGGACAAGAACAAGAACCGTCCTAAGTTCAACGGAAAGTTCCTCGGAAAATCCTTGCTTTCAGGTCTTTGGGAACTTCTTCTGCCTGTTTCAATCATGGTTTTGTACTTCGGCGGATTCCTTACAATCATGCAGACTTCTGCATTCGCCCTCGTTTACACATACGTTCTTGAAACCTTCATCCGAAAGGACTTTGTCTCTGAGGAAAAAAGGGTACTTGATATGTCAAAATATAAGGGGATGTCTTTCAAAGAACTTAAACCTTATATCGGTGAGATTTTGAAGCTCAACGGCAAGGACTGCTGGGAAAGCTTCAAGGGTTCTTTTGAGGTTGTAGCCGGAAGTATTCCGATTACAGGTGGTGTCCTGATGATTTTGGGTTCTGCCCGTGGTC
>JAILRX010000094.1 GCA_024697985.1 Treponemataceae bacterium
TCAATGAAAGGCGGAAAGGCTAAAATCGATGCGACATTGTGCGTAGGTTGTGGAGTTTGCGCCCAGATGTGTAAATTCGGCGCACTGTAAGAGACCCTCGTAGCGCAGTCGCGCGACTGGCAAACTCGCGCCGTTGCGGCCCGCTAAACTGCGGCCTGCTAAACTGCGTCGCACTAAACTGCGGCGCACTGTAAGCGGCACGCAACAAAAAAGCCCCGGAGTAAAATCCAGGGCTTTTGCATTTTAAAGACGTGCGGTAAAACTGTTGCGCGCCCAAAATATTTCGCGGCAAAAAGTTTCGCTGCAAAAAATGCTCAGCACAAAAACTAACCGCGCTTTTCCAGCTTCATGCCGTTTATCGAAACAAACGCAACTTTCGTTCCAAGATCATCTGTAATATCAATTTCATAAAAGCAGGTCGTACGGCCGTCCTTTATCAACTTTGATTCGCCAATCAATTTCTTGCCCTTTGCCATGCCAAGATAAGTGATCTGGCTTGTAACAGAAACAGTCTGCGGCGCATTAAAATTCGAAGCTACGGCAAAGGTAAAGTCGGCAAGCGTAAAAATCGCACCGCCCATAACTCCGCCATAAGCATTCTGATGAATTCTGCCGATTTCAAACGAGCATTTTGCGTAATGATCGCCAACTTCATCAATTTGAATTTTAGCAGCCTCCGCAGAAAACAGATCCTGATAAAAAAACTCTCGGGCCTTTTTTAGATTTTCGTTAACCAAATCTGACACTTAGTTCTCCAAAAGCTCTTTTTCTGTTGCCATGTGAATACCGTTCTTTTCAAAAACAGCTTCTGTGCCAGGAATATCAGAAGAACGGATGATCATGTAAGCACAATTATTCTTATGGCCTGTAAAACCGTACATATACTCTACGTTACAGCCGTTTTCTGCCATAACTTTAAGGATTTTATTCAGGCTGCCCGGCTCATCCGGAATTTCCACTGCGATAACAGGCGTTGTCTTTACGATATAGTGAGAGCGTTCAAGAGTTGCCTGAACCTGCATTGAATTATCAACGATGATTCTTGCAATTCCAAAGTCATTCGTATCAGCAATCGAAATCGAATGAAGACTGATTTTGTGCTCAGCAATTACGTTGGTCAACTCTGAAAGTGCATTTTTTCGGTTTTCTATAAAAATTGAAATCTGATTTACTGTCATATTTTCTCCTTTTGATTTAGTCGTGAAGTTTTCGTGTATCGATTACACGCTTAGCCTTTCCTTCCGATCGGGCAATACTCTTTGGAGCAACCAAAGTAACCTTGGCCTTAATCTGAAGAACAGTAAGCAGTGCACTTTCAAGCTTCTTTTCCTGAGCCGTAACTTCAGCGATAACGTCACTGAACTTTTCAGCTGTCATTTCAACCTTGATTTCGAAGGTGTCGTTGTTGTTTTCTCGTCCAACATGGATTTCGTAATTTGGTGGATATCCGTTCTGGAGGAGAACGCCTTCAATCTGGCTTGGGAATACGTTTACACCGCGGATGATGAGCATGTCGTCAGTTCGGCCCATCGGCTTAGACATTCTGACAAAGGTTCGTCCACAGGCACATTGAGAGCGGTTCAAGACACCGATATCTTTGGTGCGGAATCTCATCAACGGGAAAGCCTGCTTTGTAATTGCAGTAAAAACAAGTTCGCCCTTTTCACCGTCCGGCAATCGTTTTCCAGTTTCTGGATCTATAGTTTCGATGATAAAGTGGTCTTCGTTTACGTGCATTCCGGCCTGCTCACTGCATTCGTAAGCAACACCAGGTCCCATAACTTCGGTAAGACCGTAGATGTCATATGCTTTGATGCCCAAAGACTTTTCGATGTCCCGTCTCATTTCTTCTGTCCAAGGTTCAGCACCGAAAATTCCAGCCTTAAGATGGATGTCTTTTGGTGTAAGGCCCATATCCTTCAAAGTTTCGCCAAGATATGCAGCGTAGCTTGGAGTGCAGGCAAGAACAGTTGATTTCAAATCCTGCATGAACGTAATCTGTCGTTGTGTATTTCCGCTCGAAATCGGGATAACCTGGCAGCCAAGTTTTGTAGCACCGCCATGAACACCGAATCCACCGGTAAAAAGACCATATCCGTATGCAACCTGTACGATGTCATTTTCATCAGCTCCGATTGCAACAAGCTGACGTGCGGTACAGTCGTTCCAGATTTCAAGGTCATCTTTTGTATAGCCTACTACAATCTGTTTTCCAGTCGTTCCACTTGAAGCGTGGATTCTAACAACTTCGCTCATTGGAACGGCAAAAAGTCCATAAGGATAGGTCTGTCTAAGGTCATCCTTGCAGGTAAACGGAATTTTATCCAGGTCATCAAGACCTTTTACATCATCAGGAGTTACACCTGCTTCCTGACATCTTTTTCGATAGTACTCGACATTTTCATACACGTGACGGAAGTTTGCTGCCAGTCGTTCACCCTGGAGTTTACGCAATTCCTCCAACGGCATGCATTCTTTTTCTTTCTGATAATATTTTAAAGTCATTTTGTCCTCATTTGAAATTTTGATTTAATAATAAAAAGGGGTTACCGTGTACGGCAGCGGGTGCTCATTACACAAAAGATTAGAGAAGTTCGCCCTTAGGCGAAAAAAGAGTTAAAGGAAAAGAATCGGCTTTTAAGCAAGCCTTTATTTTTTAACATAATTTAATTTTATCACTGTAATTTCAGGTTGTAAAGGGTGATTTTTTTGCTCTATACTTGAACTCGATGGAAGAAAATATTTTTACGCAAAAACTGTTTGATTTACAGGATACAAAATACAGAGATTTTCAGTCGAAACTGATCCCAACTGTTGATCCAAAAACTGTAATCGGAGTAAGAACCCCTGAGCTAAAAAATCTTGCCAAGGAAATTTCAAAAGGTGATGAAAAACTGCGCAAGGAATTTTTATCAAGTCTTCCGCACAAGTATTTTGATGAAAATCAGCTTCATGCCTTCATCATTTCAAATGAAAAGAATTTTGAAGAATGCATCAATCAAATAGAAAAATTTCTCCCATACGTTGATAACTGGGCAACCTGTGACCAGCTCTGTCCTGTAGTTTTCAAGAAAAACCATGCAAAACTTCTGCCATACATTGAAAAATGGATAAAATCGGATTCGACCTATGCAATCCGGTTTGCAATAAAACTGCTGATGCAGCATTTTCTTAATGATGATTTCAAAACTGATTATCTGGATATGGTAGTTAAAGTGGAATCTGATGAATATTACATCAATATGATGAGGGCCTGGTATTTTGCAACAGCACTAGCCAAGCAATATGAAAACACGATTTGCGTCATCCAGGAACAGCGTCTTGATTCCTGGACGCACAATAAGACAATTCAAAAAGCGGTTGAAAGTTTCAGGATTACTCCCGAGCAGAAAACCTATCTCAGGAGTTTAAGGGTAAAATAAAAACTACCTAGTCTTCAATTTTAGCATCTTTGGCATTTCGTAATTCTTCGTCTGTCGGCTCTGAACCTGATGTGTTTTTACCATCATGCGACGGAATCACGATTGCACAAATGATGTAAAGCAAAATTCCAGGGAAACCTGCGCTAAATAATGAAAGAAAAGCCCAAATTATTCTGACAATAGTTGGGTCAATAGAAAAATACTCTGCAATTCCAGCACAGACGCCAGAAATCATCTTGTTGCTTGAACGATAAAGTTTTTTTCCAGATTTATCTCCTTCCATTCGAAACCCCTTTGTTTTAGTTTTCTCCACGACCAAGTTTGAACGCTTTTTTGTTCATTTCAAGAAACTGCGGTTTTACCAGCTTTTCGATTGCAGACATCCATGCCTCTTCTGAAAAATCCATGTATTTTGAAAGACGTCCCATAAGAACGATGTTTACAGATTTTGCAGTTCCAGCTTTTTCAGCCAAAGAAAGACAGTCCAAGGCATCAACCTTGATTCCTGCAGCCTGCATTTTTCCGATCAAATCTTCTGGATATTCGGCAGCCCCGGTGATGACCGGCATCGGATCTATTTTCTGTGAGTTTACTACGATTTGTCCGTCTTTTTTGAGCCATTCAGTATATCGGGCAGCTTCCAAAAGTTCGAACGAAACGATGAAATCAGCTTCTCCCTTATCAACAATCGGAGAGCAAACCTTATCTCCATAACGTACATAAGTTACAACAGAACCGCCTCTCTGACTCATTCCATGAACTTCGCTGACTTTTACGTCAAAGCCTGCGTCGAGAAGGACCTGTCCTAAAGTTTTTGATGCGAGCAAAGCTCCCTGCCCGCCTACGCCTACGATCATTATATTTTTAACCATGATTTCATTGTATACAATAATGCATTTTTTATCAATCAAAGAGCCAATCCTCCAAAGATGGATACAATTGTAAATTATTTACAAAAGATATTGAATTTCAATGCGTTTTTAAATTAGCATATGCTAACTAATAAAGGAAAAAGTCATGCTTAAAAAATTCTACTTCAAATCTATGATGCTTATTACAGCATTAGCATCATGCACTGTTTTGTTTTCATGTGCAAATCTTGCTGACTGCAGCACTTCCACAAGTTCAAATCAGCCAATAAGCCGCGAATGGTATACAAGTAAAAATTCATTCAAAGGAGTCTTCTCGTACAGTTACGACGGTTCACTGTACAGCGGCTCAACCTATGACGGCACAACTCCAAGAGTAAAAATTACAAAGACGGACAACAATACCGTAACAATCAGTACTCCAAAATTTAAATTTGATGATGACAAAATCGGATCATTCGAAATAACTGACGTTGCAGTAACTTTTTCTTCAGGTATTTTCTACCTGAAATGCGGAGAGTTCACCAGTACGGCAAGTAAACAAAATGGCACTGATGAAGTTTGGACCATTAAAGGAAAATACGTTTACGGACAATACAATGCCATCGAAAATACTTTCACGCTAAAACTTGAATACAAAACAGATGGAATGAAAAAATATGTTACTGAAATTTTCATGCGAAAAACAGTTTCATCAAGTTCATCCAGCACTTCAAGTTCTTCTTCATCAAGCTCAAGTACAAGTTCTGCAAGTTCTTCTGAAAGCTCTAGTTCTTCGTCATCAAGCTCAACTTCAAGCTCCGCAAGTTCTTCTGAAAGTTCAAGTTCTTCTTCGTCAAGCTCATCTTCAAGTTCTGCAAGTTCTTCTGAAAGCTCTAGTTCCTCTGCATCAAGCACTTCTTCAAGTTCTGCAAGTTCTTCTGAAAGCTCCAGTTCTTCTTCCAGTTCTAGCGTTGAAGAAGAAGAGGAAGAGGAAGACTACGAATTTACACTCGCAGACTTTGTAATTGGTAGTTATTCAGGAAATTACACGGGAAATGTTTTATGGATGTCATCGACAGGAAGTTACACTGATGTCCTTACAAAAACCGGCGACGATACTGTCAATATTCCAGTACCGGCAATGAGTGGAATGCATGATATGCCTTCTTGGACAATATACAACGTTAAAGTTTCAACCTGCGACTACGTAAACTTTACTTTGACCTTAACATCAAATACAAGTTCTACTGTAGATAATGGTGAAACCAAGACCATTACTATCAATTCATTCTCGGGAAGCATTTCAAATGGGCACCTTTCGATAACGATGAATTTCAAATATGGTTCTATGCCATTCTGCATGGATTACACATTCAATTAGAATTTTTGATGACTGACCATTCTTCAATCAGTTTTTCAAGGCTGAAGGCTGCGTTGGCAGGACTTGTCGACGGTAGGACTTCAGCCTTTCTTTTTAAACTCTTTTCCTGAAATTTAGAAAAATATTTGCCTGAAGTTTTTCCGTTGCAGTAAATACGTTCGATTTTTGAGTTTGAAATGATTTGATTCAAATCCGTCGGCACGACATTTTTTATGGTCGAATCGGCAGATCCGATTATGTCACAGCTGAAAATCGTATCCCAGAGCGCAAGATGATTTTGCAAAATCAGTTCTTTTTTCTCTTCGATAGAATGAGGCTCGTCTGCTCCAAAAATTGAAGATATGACTTTCCAAAAGCGGTTCTGGGGATGTCCGTAGAAAAAGTTCTGTTCACGAGATTTTACTGAAGGAAGGCTGCCTAAAATCAAAACGCGGGATTCACCGTCATAAAGAGCCGGAAATGGATGAATTATGTGCTGATAGTCGCTGCTTTTGACTTTCATTATTTCGCTCCCGCCGATTTCTGTCCGAAAAAAAATACTCCCGCTGCAATCAAAAAGCACGGCTGACTGCCATGTGTCTGCGAACTCTCCCGCAAGAGTGCCCGTTTGGGTACGCTTTTGCACTTCGTGCAAGGCGTCCCAAACGGTTCCCCTCTTGCTCCGAGTTCGTGAGTCTCATTCAAGGAGTCGTATTTTTTTCTGACCGGTTGAATCGGCTCCGGATGTGCTTTTTTTTAATACCAAGCCTCTTGCTCCGGGTTCGCAAGTTTAGTCTAAGAGGCCGCGTTTTTTGCTTTCCGCTCCGTGTTTTTTTTGCCTGTCGTAGTGGCGTCGGATGTTTTTGTACACACCTTAAGCACTTAAAAAGCGTGCCGGGAAAGATACTTGCAGGCATAAAAAAGCGAGTTTCCTTTTTGAAGGAAACTCGTGGGTGCACTGGAAGGGCACCCTAGTGTTCTTCCCCTAAAAAACACTACTCTTCTTCGCGCTCGGTTATTGCGATATGCAGGTCTTTGATAAGCTGTTCGTATGACTGGTCAAGGCACGCACCGCACTTCGGCCTTGACTCAGTCATTTGTCGGGTGTCCGCAATAGCTTACACCCGCCATCAACGAATCTCGGGCACTCTACTCGTGCCCAAGCTTCCACTATTCTTCTTCGCGCTCGGTTATTGCGATATGCAGGTCTTTAACAAGCTGTTCGTCTACGAAGCTTGGGCACTCGTCCATCGGGCTTGCGGCCAGATTGTTTTTAGGGAATGCGATAACCTCGTGGATTGATTCTTCGTGGCACATCAGCATGACAAGTCGGTCCAAACCAGGTGCGATTCCTCCGTGTGGTGGAGCACCGTATTTGAAAGCCTGTACCAAAAAGCCGAATGCTTTCTCAGCTCTTTCCTGACTGTAGCCGACGATTTTGAAAATACGCTGCTGAAGTTCAGGATCGTGGATACGCATAGAACCTGATGCAAGTTCATATCCGTTCAAAACCAGGTCATAAAGGTCGCC
>JAILRX010000109.1 GCA_024697985.1 Treponemataceae bacterium
TCTTGAAACTTTGGGAAATCCAAACTCGGATATTCCTGATATCGATGCGATTGCCCAAATTGCACACAAGCACGGACTTCCGCTCGTAATCGACAATACTTTCGGAACGCCTTATCTTATCCGACCAATTGAGCACGGTGCAGATATCGTAGTTCATTCTGCAACAAAGTTTTTGGGCGGACACGGAACGACTCTTGGCGGTATTATAGTTGAAAGCGGAAAATTCAACTGGAAGGCAAGCGGAAATTATCCTAACATCGCTTCTCCTAACCCAAGCTATCATGGAGTTTCGTTCTATGATGCCGTAGGACCAGCTGCTTTCGTAACGTACATCCGAGCAATTTTGCTCCGCGATACGGGTGCAACGATTTCACCTTTCAATGCCTTCCTTCTTTTGCAGGGCGTCGAAACTCTTTCGCTTCGTCTTGACCGACATGCCGAAAATACAAAAAAAGTCGTTGAGTTCTTGAGCAAGCATCCGCAAGTACAGAAAGTGAACCATCCGTCGCTTCCTGACCATCCGGATCATGCCTTGTATCAGAAATATTTCCCGAACGGAGGCGCTTCAATTTTCACCTTCGAAATCAAGGGAGGAAAAGATGCTGCCTGGAAATTTATCGATAATCTGAAGATTTTCAGTTTGCTTGCAAACGTTGCTGATGTTAAATCTCTCGTAATTCATCCGGCTTCAACAACTCACAGCCAGTTGAACGACGAGGAACTTGCCGATCAGGGAATCACACAAAGCACGATTCGTCTTTCTATCGGAACGGAGCACATCGACGACATTATCGCTGACTTGGAAGCTGGTTTTAAGGCTGCAAAGTAACGGATTACTAAAACAAACAGGGGTATCGAATATGAATATAAAAAGAATTCCTAAGATTGTATTTTTGGCGCTTTTAGTTGCTATGATGATAACGAGTCCTCTTTCGGCAAAGACAAAGGCTGGTCGAACGGTTGAACAAATAAAAAAGAGCGGGACGATAAAGATTGCTGTTTTCAGCGACAAAAAACCGTTCGGTTATGTTGATGAAAACGGTTCGTATCAAGGTTATGACGTTTATTTTGGAAACAGAATTGCAAAAGACTTGGGTGTAAAGGTAAAGTATGTGCCGGTCGAAGCAGCTAGCAGAGTTGAAGTCCTTGCGACAGGAAAGGTAGATTTGGTTTTGGCAAACTTTACTGTAACTCCTGAGAGGGCTGAAAAAGTAGATTTTGCTTATCCTTATATGAAAGTCGCATTAGGTATCGTTTCTCCGAAAAGTGCGCTTGTGACGGATCCAAGTCAGCTTAATGGAAAAACTCTGATTATTGCAAAAGGTACGACGGCTGAAAGCTATTTTTCAAAAAATTATCCAGCTATCAAGCTTTTGAAGTTTGATCAGTACTCGGAAGCCTACAATGCGCTTTTGGATGGTCGTGGAGACGGTCTTTCGACTGACAATACTGAAGTTTTGGCTTGGGCAATCGAAAATCCTGACTTTGCAGTGGGAGCAGGTGCCGATTCTATCGGAAGTTTGGATGCAATTGCTCCTGCCGTTCAGAAGGGGAATAAAGACTTGCTGGATTGGCTGAATAATGAGATTGTCCAGCTAGGAAAGGAACAGTTTTTCCATGCAGATTATGAGGCAACGCTTCGAAGCGTTTACGGAAAAGATTCCGATGCCGACAGTCTTGTAGTTGAAGGCGGAAAGCTTTAAGCAATTGACTATGTCGCCGTGCGCAAGGATTTGTCTTGTCGCGCGGCGTTTTTTTTGAGGCGAAATGTTACCATGGATTTTGAGTTCATAAAGCGAGTTATTCCGTTGTATTTGGAAGCTGGATTTCTAACTCTTCGGATTGGCTTTTTGGGAATATTTTTTTCTTTTCTTCTGGGGATTTTCTGTGCTATCGCTCGTTATTGCAAGGTTCCTGTCTTGAATGCCGTAGTCCGCGTTTACACCGAAATTTCAAGGAATACTCCGCTTCTTATCCAACTGTTTTTTTTATATTTTGCGCTTCCCAAACTTGGGCTTCGTTTGAGCGGAACTCAGTGTGGCGTGATAGGTCTTACGTTTTTGGGAGGTTCTTATATGGCTGAAACTTTTAGAAGTGCTCTTGAAACTGTAGGTAAAAATCAGGTTGAAAGCGGGATGTGCGTAGGCCTGAATAGATGGCAACTCGTAAAATATGTGGTAATTCCTCAAGCGGCAAGCGTTTCGGTTCCGGGCATTGTTGCGAACATTATTTTTTTGCTGAAGGAAACTTCGGTTTTCAGTGCAGTGGCCCTTGCAGATTTGATGTTTGTTGCAAAAGACTTAATCGGTCTTTATTACAAAACTGAAGAAGCTCTTTTTCTTTTAGTGATTGCATATTTTATCATCTTGCTCCCGATTTCGGTGGCTTCTCATTTTATTGAAAAAAGGATTCGCTATGGGCAATTCGGTAATTGACGCACTTTATACTTCAATCGGAGTCCTTTTCAAAGGACGGAATTTCATCAGGCTTTTGGGTGGGCTTTGGACAACTATTTGGATTGCAGCTGTTTCCGTTGTTCTTTCAATCATTCTTGGCTTTCTGTTTGGGCTTTTGATGTCCAGAAAAAATCGGTTCGTAAGGATTATCAGCTACGCCTATCTTGAATTCATGAGAATAATGCCACAGCTGGTCCTTCTTTTTTTGGCATATTTTGGAATTACACATTCTTTTGGCATTTCAATCTCGGGAGAAAGTGCGTCCATCATTGTGTTTACGATGTGGGGATTGGCTGAAATGGGAGATTTGGTTCGAAGTTCTTTGCAGTCGATTCCTCATCATCAGTATGAAAGTGGCAGGGCCTTAGGTCTGACGGAAAGGCAGATTTTCATTTATATAATAATTCCCCAGACGATAAAAAGGCTCGTTCCATTGAGCATGAATTTGATTACGAGAATGATAAAAACGACGTCTCTTGTTGTTTTTGTTGGGGTGATTGAAGTTGTCAAGGTTGGGCAGCAAATTATCGAGGCGAACCGACTTACGGTTCCTTCAGCTTCAATTGCAATTTATGGCGTAATTTTTATGATGTATTTTTTTGTATGTTGGCCTCTTTCGCTTATGGCGGATAGAATCGAGAAAAAACAAAGAGGTGAGTAAGTTATGGCTCTTTTGCAGATAAAAAATCTTGAAAAATCATACGGTGATTCTCAGATAATTCTGAAAGGCGTAAGTCTTGATGTTGAAAAGGGGGAAGTTGTTGTGATTTTAGGACCATCTGGTTGTGGAAAGTCAACGCTTCTTCGGTGCATAAATGGACTTGAAATGATTCAGTCAGGGGAAATTCTTTTAGACGGGGAAATCGTCAGTAACCGAAAAAAAGATATGCATCTTATAAGACAGAGAATCGGAATGGTTTTTCAAAGTTATGATCTTTTTCCGAATATGACGGTTCTGAAAAATATTCTTTTGGGGCCTGTGAAAGCGAAAAAACAAGACAAGAGAGAGGTTACTATTCAGGCGGAAAAACTTCTTGCAAAGGTAGGGCTTTCAGATAAAAAAAATGTGTATCCGAGGGAACTTTCCGGTGGACAAAAACAGAGGGTAGCGATTGTCAGGGCTCTTTGCATGAATCCTGAGATTCTTTTGTTTGATGAAGTTACGGCTTCTCTTGATCCTGAAATGGTGCGAGAGGTTTTGGATGTGATGATGGACCTTGCAAAAGAAGGTCGGACGATGCTTATCGTGACTCACCAGATGGAATTTGCACGTGCCGTTGCTGACCGCATCGTTTTTATGGACGAGGGAGTCATTGTCGAAGAAAATAATCCTGAAGATTTTTTTACGAATCCAAAGACGGATCGAGCGAAAAGATTTTTGGAAGCGTTCCGCTTTGAAAAACGGATGAGTTATGCTGAAGGAATATAAATATTAGTTGAGGGGATTGATGCAATGCTTAAAATTTCTACACGTGGCCAGTATGCGCTCTTAATAATGACTGATTTGGCAGAATGTGATCCTGAAAAATTTGTTTCGCTGAAACTTTTGTCTCATCGCCATAATTTATCTGTGAAATATCTTGAGCAGATTTTGAGTTTGCTTAGTAAAGATGGGCTGGTCGTTGGTCTTAGAGGTAATAACGGCGGTTACAAATTAGTAAAAGGTGCTGATAAATATACTGTGGCTGAAATACTGAAAGTAACAGAAGGAGATCTTGCTCCTAGGAGCACTGCGGAAAGCAATGCTGTGAGTAATGTTGGCAATAATGCTTTTTGGGAAGATTTTGAAAAAGTCATATCGGATTTTTTGGAAAGCGTAACTTTGGAAAAACTTGTCGAGAAAAATCGAGAATTTAACGGATTTGATTATTGCATATAAAAAAACGTTTTTTTTGATTAAACCTATTGATTTAGTAGGTAATACGTGCTACACTATATCCATAAAGACAAAGATAAAAAGGGTATTGATTATGGAAATTGTTTTTAGGAATTTTTTTGAAAAACTTGTAAGGGAAAATTTCAGGCGAGATTCGTGTTGTCTTTTTCTTTTGGAATATTGTAAATCCTTTTCATCTTTGTTAAAAATGAAGACAATAAAAAATTAATTTATAGGAGAAAAATTATGTCAAATATTTATACAAGCGCTGACCAGCTTATCGGTCGTACACCACTTTTGGAACTCACACATATCGAAAAAGAATTTGCTTTGAAGGCAAAACTCGTTGCAAAACTTGAATATTTCAATCCAGCAGGAAGCGTCAAGGATCGAATCGCAAAGGCCATGCTCGACGATGCTGAAAAGGCCGGAAAATTAAAGCCTACTTCTACGATTATCGAACCGACTTCTGGAAATACTGGAATTGGTCTTGCATCTGTAGCAGCAGCTCGCGGATACAAAATCATCATCGTAATGCCAGAAACGATGAGCGTTGAGCGCCGACAGCTGATGAAGGCTTACGGAGCAGAACTTGTTTTGACAGAGGGCGCAAAAGGAATGAAAGGCGCAATTGCCAAGGCAGAAGAACTTGCACAGACAATTCCTGATAGCTTCATTCCTGGTCAGTTCGTAAATCCTTCGAACCCTAAGGCGCATTTTGAAACGACAGGACCAGAAATCTGGGAAGATACGGACGGAAAGGTTGATTACTTCGTCGCTGGTGTCGGAACAGGCGGAACGATTACAGGTGTCGGACAGTTCCTTAAGTCAAAG
>JAILRX010000165.1 GCA_024697985.1 Treponemataceae bacterium
GGCGAGATCCTTCTTCAAATCATCAGAAAGATATTTTGCCGCAATGTTCAAGTTTGAAGTTCCATTCGTAAGATTTGCAGGCATAAGTGTCTTTTCGCTTTCCTGCATCAACTTGACCAGAGCATCCATCGAAGAATTTACTGAATTGCTTCTGAGCTTTTCGTTGATTTTGACAAACGGGAAATAAAGTCCAGTTCCAAGAACAAGATTGATGAACTGAACTAAAACGCCGCGCCAAGAACCGGTCGTAAAATAACCGCTGAGGAAATAAGGTGTCGTCCACTCAACAGGATTCAGTTCGGTCAAAAATCCAAAATAATAGAACAGATAAGTCGTGCACAAAAACAAAAGCGGTGTGAGAACAAAAGGTACGACCAAAACCGGATTGAAAATAACAGGCGTTCCAAAAACAATCAATTCGTTGATGTTGAAAATTGATGGCAAAATCGCCAGATACTCAAGCTTCTTATCACGCTTTCGCTTGCAGAAAATCAGGACGGCCAAAATGTAGCACCAGGTCGCACCAGAACCGCCGGCAAGACAGAACACATCAAACAACGGCTTACACAAAAAGTTCTGTCCGTCAAACAAGAAAAGGCTTTCTGCGACCGGCTGCATGACGTTGTTGCCGTGAATACCGAATATCCACAGAAAATGAATGCAGAATAAGAACAAAAAGCTTGAGAAAAAGTTGGTTCCAAGATTATTGAAAAGATGTCTTGCCAAAACTACAAAGGCTTCGTTGAAACCGTTCACGTCAAAGGCAAGGACGAAAATCAGATTGAAAACTGCGCTGCAGGCAATCGTAATCACAAACGGAATCATTCCGTTCATCGCTTCGGTAAAAATTGAGTCGGTGCTGCCACTCTTAAACTCGATGATTTTTTTCATCACGCGGCTTAAAGTAATGAAAAGATAGGTCGCGCAAAAGCCAGCGATTATGGCCGAAAACATTCCCTTTGCGCCCAAAAACGAATAGTCGTAGTTATTCTGGAAAATGCCTTCAAAAATGAAAAAAGAAGAAATGGCAGAAAGAACGGCCGGAATTCTATAGCGCGAATATCCAAGGTTGTTTATCAGCCCTATGCTTATCGTGAGCGTTATGTAGACGGAAAGAATTCCGAATGTTGAATTCTGAATAAAATTGAGAAAAATTGCGATGGCACCTTTAGCAAAGCTGGATATAAAAGGTTTATAACCCGGAAAAGGCAGATTTCCAAGCATGACGGCGATCGAACCGACCAGGAGGATAGGAAGAGCCATTACCATTCCATCGCGGACGGAACGGAAGAAAAGATTATTTTTTACCCTTTCAAACCCATCAATTACTTTTTCTAATTGTGATTTCATATCTTATTTAGTGTACATCGAAAAAATAGTGGACGCAACTTTCTAGAAAAAATTTTTAAGTTCAAAAACTGATTTCATTCTGTAAAGCTCGCCCTTTTCAGGAAACTGAAAATCAGAAAAGCGGCCTTCCCTGTCGATCAAAACGGCCTTTCCGCCAAGTTCCAGATATCCTGCAACGTATTTCGGATAGTCATCGATAAAAAGAGTTTCGTCAAACTTGTAGTTTTCTTTTTCGAGCGCTTCGAAGTAGGCATTGGCATAGGGTTTGCCGTGCATGTTGTTTTCCTTGATGTCGTGGATTGATGAAAAAAGTTTTTCAATTCCGTAGTACTCAAGGACTCGCTGGGCATGAAAATCAGGACCGTTCGTCAAAATCGACATGGAAATTCCTGCCTGAGCAAAAGATTCAAAAAGTTCCTTCAGGCCAGGGACCGGAGAAAGCTCATCAACTTCACTTTCAGGATGAACCTTTCTCAAATACCAGTCGATGTCCGTAAAATTCTGTTCCTTCATCAGCCATTCAAGCGTCGAACTGTAGTTTTTCTTTTTTTCGTGGCGCATCTGCTTTGCCGTTTCCATATCAACGTGCAAAAAATCGCTTACGGCTTCAATCATGCGAAGATCAATTCCTTCGTTGATTTTTGAAGAGGAAGGATAGATTGTGTTGTCCAGGTCAAAAAGAAAGTTCTTAATCATTGTAACTTAATTATAAAACAGTTTTTTTATTGAATAAACCGTTTTTTATGGGATATACTGAAAATGATGAATGCAAAACGCTCTATCAAAATCCTCATCTCAATCTACAGTTCTCTTGCCGCCGTTCTTGTGGTGTTTCTCGGGATATTGATTTATTCAGGAAACCTTTCAAAACGTACCGCTGGAATTCTGCTCCCTGATGCCGGCAATTATGTAGAAGCCTGGAACGACCAGCTGCCAAAATTTGCATCACGACTTGAAATCCCGGAAATGACGATTTACACGTATTCAACTTACGATGAGCTGAAATCATATCTTTCACAGTGTGAAAAATACAATATACTTTGGGCTGAAATCCCGGTTTGCGGGGAGTACAATCTCAAGGAAATCCTTAAAACCTACGACGTAAGTCCAATCGAGCGAAAATATGCCCAGTACTATCCGGCATCACTTTTCAATGCGATTCTTGAAATCTCGGGTCAAAAGGAAATGAAATTCCTGCCCTTAAGCTACAATCCTTGGATTATGGTAAAACGAAAGACGGTACCTGCAAAATCGCCTTTCCGATATTCGCTCGGAGCTCAGTCTGAAAGCAACGCGCTTGCCTTCCTCAGTTACGTCAGGATGAATGAGTCAAAGACAAAAAGAGTCCGCACGACTGATGAGGCGCTCAAAGAAATCCAGAACATGAGCAGCAACCGAATCCTCATCAAAAACTCAAACACCTATTCTGAAAAAGACGCCTTCATCGCGCTCGAAAACGGAACGAGTTCTGAATGCCTTATGTCGACAAGTTTTTTCTCGTCCCTTTCGATTTCTCAACGTGAAGGTCTTAAATTTGATTCGATGGATCAGACGATGATTTGTGATGCGACTGTTGCTATCTTCCCGGTTCGAAAATCTGAAGAAAACAAGGAACGTGTTGAAAAGGCAAAAGATCTTTTGATTAAGTCTCCTAACCTGATTTTCCCGACCGCAAATGACCGCGGATGGATGCCGGCAATCATAAACACCAGCACAAGAAGCATTTACACTGAAAAACTCAGAAGCCAGGCCCGCCTTACTTCAAAATGCTACATCCCGGGAATGGAATACAATTCCGAAGAAGAAAAGGATGTCCTGACAGAAAAAATGGATAAAGCCTTCAGAGCAATGTACGCTCAGTAAGCTTTATCCACTTCTAAAAATCTTACCAATGACCTGATGAACCGCCACCACCAAAGTG
>JAILRX010000179.1 GCA_024697985.1 Treponemataceae bacterium
AGCAAGGCCCGGTATTTTTTTACCACAGTTCGGTTTTGAAATTGAATCGAAAGGTCCCTCTGCGCCTGTGCAGTAAGGCCAAGCACCAAAAGTCCAGACGTGTCCATATCCAGCCGATGCGCGGTAGGCTGTTCGATGCAGGTCGGAACCAAAGTACGAACGCGTGTTGCAATGCTGTCAGCTTTTTCAGGACCACGCCCCGGAATCGAAAGAACACCGGAAGGTTTATCAACCACGATAATCTCCTCGTCGCGGTACAGGATGTTCAAGCCAAGCATTTTCGGAAGGATGATGCCGCATTTTTCATCGCAGGGCGGATAAAAAGTACGGTGCTTTTTCAAGCCTGAGGCCGGTTCCCGTCCGTAAAAAAATTCAGCCATGCTCAATATTTTCAGATTATTTTTGTAGGCAAAGTTGATGAGTTTTGGAGCACAGCAGTCACCGGTTCCAGTCGGAATTGCGAAAATGTCTCCATTAAAAAGGTCGTCCGCAATTGATTTGTAGGTTTCGATGTGGCCGTCAAAGCAGGCAAATTCGTACATGCCGTAAATATTTTTAAGCGATTCGCGAGAAAGCTTTTTGCGCTCAGCTATCAGTGCAGTTTTTTCGGAACTGTCGCCAAGCTGTTTGATTTTTGCCGTAAGCGCCTTTATCCCTGGGTCCGCGCGACGGACTTCCTCGTTCCATTTTTCCACGTCGATGCACGGCGGCACGAAACCCGGCAAAATCCAGCGGCCTTCTCCTGCAAGCTGCCCGGAAAACGCACGCAGCACGACCGTCCCGCCGCCGTCGCGGACTTCAAGCGAGTCGTCACGGGCGCACACTGCGACCCCGAACATCTGACCGGGCGCATCTTCAAGAAACTCTGCGAACAAACCGCTATCAAGTTCAGCCTTCAATTTTTCAGCTTCGAGACGGGCGAGATTTTCAGGAAATGGAGGGAACATCAGGATATTTTACAGACCGCGGCTTTCGAGTTTTCCATCAGCGTGAGCTACGAAAACAATCGGCTTGTTTTTAGTGAAAAATCCGTTTTCAACGACTCCGACGATTTTGTTGAGCTCGTCTTCCATCTTTTCAGGATCCACATCGTTCTGCCAGAGACAGTCAACAATCTGGTTTCCGTTGTCGGTGATTACAGGGCCGCATTTTCTTACGCCTTCTCGAATCGTGCATTTCGCACCAAGAGCCTCAAGCTTTTTAACTACGCTTACCCTTGCACCGTCGATAATTTCAACCGGAAGCGGAAATTTTGTACCAAGGCCGGAAACGACCTTGCTTTCATCAGTGATGATTACGTATTTTTTTGCGTTGTACGCAACGATTTTTTCGTTCAATAAAGCAGCTCCGCCACCTTTGATTACGTTTCCGCTTGGAGCAACTTCATCAGCGCCATCAATTGCAAGATCGAGTTCGCCGTTCAACTGAGGGCTGTTAAGTGAATAGACAGGAATTCCAAAATTTTCACAGGCAATTGTCGTCTGAAAACTTGTGCTTGCGACCTTGATGTCTTTCAAAGTACCGTTTGAAATCAGTTCTGCAACACGTTTTACGGCGTGCATTGCAGTAGAACCAGTTCCGAGTCCGAGTTTCATTCCCGAAAAAATCAGACCTTTTTCAACAAGAGCATCAATTGAGCCTTTTCCAACCAATTCTTTTTGTTCGTTCTGTGAAAGCATTTTAGTTCCTCATCAATATTAATATTTTTCGCCGGTATAAATTTCAAACTGTTCGTAGCCCTGATATCGGAGCATGTTTTCTCCGTTGCAAACCTTGCATCCTGATTTTTCTGCTCTGAGCAAAATCGGAGTTTTTACAGGCTCGTAGATGACATCATAAACTTTTTCCTTTCCAGAAAATGGATAGAAATAAAGCGGGTCATTTTTTTCAGTTGATATGGTATTTTCTTCAACGCCAAGGCCGACAGAAGTTGTCTGAATGATGATGTCAGAGTATTTGCTGATCAACTTCATCGATTCAAAGCCAAGTGATGAATATTTAAAGCCGAATTCTTCAGCCAGGACTCGTGCCTTTTCAACCGTTCTGTTAAAGACACAGGCTTTTCCATGGAGTTCCTTTACGACGTAGGCAATAGCCTTTGCAGCACCGCCGGCCCCGATAATCGAAACGCGTTTTCCAACAAGGCTTTTTCTTCCCAAAAATTCCAAAAGCGATTTTTTGAAACCATAGACATCAGTGTTGTAGCCAGTCCAGGCAAGTCCGGTTCTGACGATCGTATTCGACGCCTTGATTTTTTCAACGACTTTGTCCTTGTACGAAAGGTGATCCACAACTTCATTTTTAAGCGGAACCGTAACTGAAAGCGCTTTAATATGGAGAGTTTCTGCAAAATCGATAAGTTCATCAGCACTATTTGTTCTGACAGGAACATAAACTGAATTGATTTTGTGCTTTTTGAAACCCGCATTGTGCAAAGCAGGACTTCCCGTAACCTT
>JAILRX010000226.1 GCA_024697985.1 Treponemataceae bacterium
ACCCATTCCTGCATCCGGTTTAAAACCAGAATCAGAAGCGCCTCCGCCATAAGCACCAATGATACCTTTAGCAACTTCTTCACTCATGATTTCATAGAAAGCATAATCTGTTCCTGCAAAAGATACTTTATAGTTGAACATTGCAAAATTTCCCTGAGGGAAACGAACCATAGCTTTGTGGCAACTCTGGCCTGCAGCAGGGTTACATGCAAGACCTGGAAGTTTTCCAGTTCCATTCAAAGTTGTTATTTCACTGCCTGTAAACTGAGAAGCAATTTCAGAAATTACTGAAATAGCCATATCATCAATTTCAGGATCTTCTTCACCATTTACTACACTTACAATTTTTTTAGCAAAATCAGGATCCATCAAGAAAACATGGTCACCGAAGAGTCCACCACTGAAATCAGATGTAATTGCAACTACGACATCTGCAAAATTCTGAATTGCAGCATCGCGATTAACACTTTCCATTGAAGGAGCAGAAACTGTTACCGTATCATTTACCATAGATCCTATAATAGAACCTAAAGAATCAGCATTTTTAGAAGCAAAATCCTTCAAAAAGGAGAAATCCAAATCGGAAGACGAAGACGATCCTCCGCCACTTCCGCCTCCAAAATCTACTCCACCAGAAGCGCTGTTTAACAAAGCGTCCAATTCTGACTGTGAAATTGCACCATCACTCATATGATTCATCTCCTTCGGCTGCTAACTCTTCAAATTCATCCGATTCATCTTGTTTTATTTTTCCAACGACCTGAACTGCCATTTTTTTACCAATTATACCAGGCTGACATAAGAACTTTTTCTCCGTTCCGACTGTAAGCGTCAATGGAGAGCCAACCTTTACGTCGGCAAGAGAAACAACGTCTCCTACCCTTAAATTCAAAACATCCCTGATTGAAAGATCGATAGATCCGATTTCAGCTATCATATCAACTTCTACAGATGAAAGCTTATCTTTCAAGATGCCCAAATACTGAGTCGTAGAAGTTCGTCGAACTGATGAAAACCAGAACTGAGAAGAAAGTTTTGAAATAATAGGCTCGATTGTAAGGTAAGGAACACAAAAGTTCATCATTCCTTCCTCGTCACAAACCTTAGTTTCCAATGTTACAAGAACGACCATTTCGTTCGGCGGTACGATCTGAGCAAACTGAGGGTTTGTTTCAATCTGTCCCAAACGTGGTCTTAAGTCGATTACCTGAGTCCATGCTTCACGTAAGTTGGCAAGGATTCGAACGATAATACCTTCGATTACCGACTGCTCGATATCTGTTAGTTCTCGAGAAACCTTTGTACCTGCACCGGTACCACCAAAAAGTCGGTCAATAATAGAAAAGGTAATTGCCGGGTCAATTTCAAGAATGGCATTACCTTTCAAAGGATCCATGTTAATTACCGCCAATGTAGTTGGCGTAGGAATAGAACGAATGAATTCCTCGTAAGTCAACTGATCTACTGATGCTACGTGAACCTGAACCATATTACGCAACTGAGCTGAAAGGCTGGTTGTTGTAAGACGTGCAAAGGTTTCGTGCATAATAGAAACTGTACGAATTTGTTCTTTTGAGAATTTGTCAGGACGCTTGAAGTCGTAAATCTTAATTTTTCGAGTGTCCTGAATTGCATTATTTTTATATGTTTCTGTTTCAGCGTCTCCAGAACTGATCGCCTGGAGCAACTGGTCTATTTCGTCTTGCGAAAGAACATCATTCATTCATGCACCTTTTACTGTTCAATAACATCAAGCGTTAAGAATTTAACTTCCTTGATTCTTGAACTACTCAAAATATCGTCATTGATAGAGTTACGAATTTCCATCTGAAGTTTAGGTTCGTTCTGTGGTCGTAATTCTTCAATTGTTTTACTTGTAAAATATTTTCGCAAGAAATCTTTGATTTCAATCTGTCGCTGTGTAATTTCTGTTGAAGTTGCTTTGTCATCAAGTTTATAACCCAATACAACTTCTACTACTACACTTGCAGAAACTTCATCTGAGGTTTTTGTCTTAATTGTTCCGATTGATTGATACCAAGAAAGAGTTTCTCGTTTAGTGGTATATTCCTGGGCAGTTGCTACACCGACTCCTGCATTGTTATTTTTATTCATTATCTTCATTGTGATAACAACGACAGTTACGATGAGGATAATTGCACCTACACCGATTCCGCACCACATCAAAATTTTTGGGAGAATTCCACCAAGACCTTTCTTTTTCTTTTTTCCACCGCCGGCTGCATCGTCTAATGCGACGTCTTCAGCGCCAACTTCTTCATCTGCCATATTTTACATCCCCTTATAACAGTATAACATTAAAAGTGTCCCTCGTCTAGAATAATTATATCTACACGACGATTTTGTGCCCTTGCATCAGGCGTATCACTTGAAAATTTAGGCTGTGTATCAGCATATCCGGCAACCGAAAACTGTTTTTCATTGATTCCAAAATCAGAAAGATAATGCAAAACATTAGTTGCTCTGGCAGTTGAAAGTTCCCAATTGCTTGGCCATTTTTCAGAAGGAATATGAACTGAATCAGTGTGTCCTTCAATTCGGAATTTTCGTTTTGCCAATTCCGGCTGCGTCAAGAACTGTGAAATTCTAAGAAGACTTTCACGAGTTTCTTCAATATTTAACTCTGCACTGCCTTCCGCAAAGAAAGAATCAGCGGCAAGAGTAATAACAAGACCACGTTCATCGCTTGAAACCGTAATCTTTGTTGATTTAATGTCAGGAGCAAAAAGACTTACGGCCTTTTTCTTGGCAAGACCGAGGCTTTTACCCTTTTCAATAGAAGGTAAAGTATTGATGCTGTTACCAAGATCGGCAAGTCGACCTGAAACAGCAGACTGACCACCGCCAGTTGAATCTGTCTGCAAGGATGACATCATCATTGCCATTTCAACAGGGTCAGCTTCTGTCGGGTTGTAAAGCATTACGAAGAAGCAGAGCATGAGAGTAATCATGTCTCCATAGGTGTCCATCCATGCTTTCGAAGGTTTCTGCGGTTCTTTCTTTCCCATACTTCAAATCCCGTTAGTCTTTCAATACATCAGCTTCAACAGCTTTTC
>JAILRX010000214.1 GCA_024697985.1 Treponemataceae bacterium
TTCGATTTTCTCGAAAATATATAAAACATCTATTTTGTAACAAAAACGTTAGGCACGTCGCCTGCCCTGGCAGAATTTGACGGTGGCATTTGGGCATAAAAAAACCTTTAGAAGAAGTCTTCTAAAGGTTTTTTTTGTTTATTTTTGAGCATCGTGAAAAAACTCGATGAATACGCAAACTTTAGCGAGCGTATTCGACAATTCTTGTTTCCCTTATCATCGTAATCTTGATTCGTCCAGGATACTTCAAATCGTTTTCAATCTGCTTAGCGATGTTTCTTGCCAATTCCTTGACATCTGCATCTGCAACTCGTTCATTGTTAACAAGTACTCGAAGTTCTCGTCCGGCCTGAATTGCGTAAGCCTTTTCAACACCGTCAAATCCTTCGGCAACTGCTTCAAGATTTTCAAGTCGCTTAACGTAATTGTCCATCGTCTCACGTCGGGCACCTGGTCGGGCAGCAGAAATAGCATCGGCAATCTGTACGATTACAGCTTCAATGCTTTCCGGCTCAACATCATTATGGTGGGCTGCAATAGCGTTGACGATTCTAGGTTCTTCACCCATTTTTCTTGCCATTTCAGCACCAACTTCTGCGTGGTTCTGTTCTGAATCAGTTTCAGTTCCCTTACCGATATCGTGAAGAAGAGCAGCTCGTTTTGCAAGTTCTCTGTCAGCACCTACTTCTGCAGCAATCATTCCGGCAATTACGGCAACTTCTTTTGAATGGTTCAAAACGTTCTGTCCGTAACTGGTTCTGAAATACAATCGGCCAAGAGCTCGAATTGCATCCTGACTCATATTGTGAATTCCAAGGTCGAAAAGTGTCTTTTCACCTTCTTCGTAAATTTTCTGCTGAATCTCGCGTGTAACCTTCTGAACGATTTCTTCAATTCGTGACGGATGAATTCGACCGTCCGAAATAAGTCGTTCAAGGGCAACTCGTGCAATTTCCTTTCTGACAGGATCAAAGCATGAAATTACAACTGCTTCAGGAGTATCATCAATAATAATATCAACACCTGTAAGAGTTTCCAGAGTTCGAATGTTTCGACCTTCACGACCGATAATTCGACCTTTCATTTCATCACTTGGAAGTGAAACTGTAGTAACGGTAACATCACTTGTTGTTTCTGTAGCAAGTCTCTGAATTGTGGTAACAAGAACATCCCGAGCTTTTTTCTCGGCAGTAAGCTGTGATTCCTGTTCAATCTTGTTCAAAAGAGCCTGTGCGTCATGTCGGGCTTCATTCTCAAGATTCTGAATTATAAGGGTCTTTGCTTCCTGAGCAGAAAGCCCTGAAATTCTTTCCAATTCCTGTCTGTAGCGAGTTTCTTCAGTCTTCAAAACTGATTCACGGTCAGAAATTTCCTTCTCTCGCTTCTTAAAACCCTTTTCCTGATCATCTAAAGTAACTGCACGCTTATCTAAGGTTTCTTCCTTGTGAGTCAAACGCTGTTCATAACGCTGTAACTCACTGCGACGTTCTCGGTTTTCCTTTTCCTGTTGATTTCGCTCTTGAATGAGTTTCTCTTTAGCTTCTAGTAAAATTTCTTTTTTCTGAGCTTCCGCTTCTCTTATGGCATCTTGCTTTACTCTTTCTGCCCTCTGTTCAGAAGCAGAAAGTTGAAATCTGGCATACAGCCAGCGAATAATCCATCCAAGAACAATTCCAACAATAGGAAGACCGATGTACAAAATCAATTGCAACACCATCTAAATCCTCCAAAGTATGGTAATGGGCACAATTCTGCCAAAATACCACTTAATAGAATAGTTCACCCTAGAGAATAACGTAAAACTGACAATTTGTCAAATTTTTAAAATCAGTCCAATATTTATAGAAAAATCCATGCGGTTTCCGACAATCTGCGCGAACCACTCGCTGGTCTTTTCAGAATCGTATGGTTTGACAAAGTCGGCTTCGAAAAGGAAGGCAAAGTCAAGAAAAAGGTTGTTCATTACGCAAAGACCAAAGTCAGTGCCTGCTGATACGCCCGGCAAAAAGAGCTTTTGAATTCTGGTTGAAGTTTTAGAAGACTTATACCAGCCGTCGATGCTCTTGTCAGCGGTCAGGGCAAATTTTGGTCCGGCCATAAGCCCGACAAAAATCACATCATTTTGATATGGATAGTACTTTATATAAGGAGCAAGTTCGTAACTTGTAAAAGTCCTGTAATAATAAATATCAATATATTCAGAAGAGATTACGGATTTGAATCCTTGGGCAAATTTTATTGAAAAATCAAAGCGGACTCCAAGATTCTCCAAAAAATCGTATTCGAAAAAGCCGCCTGTAGTAAATCCGACAGCCGAATATGAATAGGTCGGGCTGTCAGTAGAAATAAGATCCTGATAGACGGCGTTGTAAGCATCATTTGAAGCAATGTAGCTTGCGCCTGTATAAAGCTGCGGAACGAGTCCCATATACAATCCGGTCCACATCCTTGCAAAACAAGGAGAAGAAAAAAGAAATAAAATCGGAAGGATAAAAATGGCAGCCCGTTTTTTCATATAACCGTTTTCCTACATTCTGAAGTCTTCACCAAGGTAGATCTTTCTAGCAACCGGTGATGCGAGAATATCCTCTTTGCCGCCCTGTGCCACGATTTCTCCATTGCTGATGATTATGGATCTGTCCGTGATTTCAAGCGTATCGCGAACATTGTGGTCTGTTATCAAAACCCCGATTCCCCTTTCTGCAAGATGACCGATCATGGACTTGATGTCGCTTACAGCGATCGGGTCGATTCCGGCAAAAGGTTCGTCCAAAAGCAAAAATTCAGGTTCTATCGCAAGACTTCGTGCAATTTCGGTTCGTCGTCTTTCACCACCGGAAAGCGTAAAAGCCAGCTGCTTACGGATTCTTTCGATTTTGAACTCATCGATAAGTTCCTCAAGTTTTTCTTCTTTCTGTTTTTTATTCAAGTCTTTTCGGGTTTCAAGAATTGCCCAGATATTCTGCTCGACAGTCAGCTTTCTGAAAACGCTGGCTTCCTGCGGAAGATATGAAATTTTCATTCGGGCTCGTTTATACATCGGGAGTTTTGTTATGCATTTGTCATTAAGGAAAACGTCACCCATAGTAGGCTTGTAAAAACCGACTATCATATAGAAAGTTGTTGTTTTTCCGGCACCGTTCGGACCAAGCAGACCGACGACCTCGCCTGTCTGCATCGAAAAATCAACGCTTTTTACGACTTCTTTCTTTCCAAAACGTTTATTCAAAGAGTTTACCCTAAGCTCACTCACCTTTCTTTTCCTCCTGACTCTTTGAATTTTCTCCGGAATCTGTTACAGAGCCCCGGACCTTTCCGTCCAAGGTGATTTTTTCAGTTTCAAGATTCATTGAAATTTCATTTGCCTTGAACAGGTCCTTGTCCTTTTGAATCTGAGGACTTCCCTTAAGGTCAAGAGTCTGCTCCTTTTTATTGTAAACAGCAATTGCACCAGTACAAACGTTCTTTTTCTGGATGAGCTTTACGCTGATCTGCATGTTCGCAATTTCCGTATTCTGGTCAAATTCAATCAGCTGGGCTGTAGCCTTTACTTCATTTTCATTATCAACAAGAGAAACGTTACCTCTAAGGATTACAAGTTCGGTATCACGGTCATATTCAAGCTGCTCACATTCAAAATCAAAGTCGCTTTCAGAACTTTTTCCGACAATTTTGCCATTGGCCGTAATAAAACGAAAATCCTGACCGGAAAGAATTATTTCATCGGCACGAATTTCCATGGTCTCCGTCTTAATGAAGGCATTTCCTTCGAGCTTAGAATATTCTGAATTTTCACCGGTAGAACCTGTCATTCTGTCAGCAGAAAAAGTAATTGATTCTGAAAAAAGAAAGAGAGGAAATGATACGCTGATAAAAACAAAACTTAAAAATCTCTTTTTCATTCTGAAACATCCTCGCCAGTAGCAACGTCCGCAGTCAAATCGGCATCCTCGCCAGAAACAGCATCCGCACCCGTAGCGGCGTCCGCGTCCCTGGCAGTCTCGCCATCCTCAACCAATTCCTCGCCAGAAACTTCGCCGTCTTCCGAATCTACATCAACCTTGCCCGAAATTCTCGAACCAAAAGAATATCTGTTCGAAACACCACTTGCAGAAAATTCTTTTCCTGTAAAAAGCATCTTTGAATCTGAATTATTTTCAGAAGAACTTTTTACGGCATTTTCCGGAACGGCAATATCATTCGTAATCGTTACAGAATAATTCTTTGGTGAAGTAAGCTGTTCGGTCTGATTGTTCCATTTAAGTCCATCAGACATGACCTTAAGGTTCTGCTCGTAAGAGGTTATCTCTATTTTATCAAACATCGTATAGATGTCCTGATCTGAATCCAATGAAAGATAATCGCATCGACCTTCAACCGTCAACTTTCTGGCATCATTAAAAAGCTGAAAATCAACACCCCTGGCAAACGAAGATTTGCTCGAATTATACTGTTCCAGTTCGCCTGCATGCAATTTGCTTGAAACCTTGCCATTTTCAACTCTGGTAATCACCAAATTTTCAAAATAAAAATCAGGAAGCATGGAAGAGTCATCTTTTGATGTAAAAGAATTGACTGAGCAGGAGTAAAAAAATAAGGCGATGAATAAAAATTCAACGATAATGGCAAACTTTAAACTGATTTTTTTCATACAATTATGCTAGGAAATTTTACATCATACATTTGATATTTTCAACACAACGGTTTTCTTATTTGGATTAGAAAGCGTGCTAAATTTTTTCTATATAAAAAGATTAATAAATTTTGATTTACAATTTCAAATACGTGATATAGAATAGCAATGTCTTTACAAAGGATTATTTTATGGCAGATTTATTGACAGATAAAGAATTTGAAATTTTCAAGAAAATGATTTACGACGAAAGTGGTATTACATTTTCAGAAACAAACAGATCTATTTTGGATAGCAGGCTGAAAGAGAAACTTCGCGAGAAAAATCTTTCTTCGGTTATGGATTATTACAATATGGTTAATTCAGACAAAGAAGAAATGAAGCTTCTTCTGGATGCCGTAACCACAAACCTTACTCGATTCTTTAGAAATCAGGCTCATTTTGATGCTTTCATCCACTACGTTATACCTCATGTGCTTGAAAACAAGCGAAAATCTGGAGAAACAATCATAAAAGTCTGGAGTGCAGGATGTTCAACAGGAGAGGAACCTTATACAATCGCAATGATTCTTAAGGAAATTCTTCCGCCGCCTTACACTTTCCAGATTACAGCTTCGGATCTTTCCTTAAAATGCCTTATGACAGCTCAGCAGGGTTTTTATGCCGATTCACGAGTTGACGGTATTCCGGCTGATTACCTTAACAAGTATTTTACCAAAGTTGATGGCGGATATCAGGTAAATTCAGACTTGATGAAATCAATCAAGTTTGACTACCATAACCTTAAAAACGATTCAGGACAGAGAAACCTTGATGTTGTATTCTGCCGAAACGTTCTTATCTATTTTGACGAACCGGCTCAGCTCAAAGTAATAAATCACTTTTGGGATTCTATGGCTCCAAATTCTTATTTGTACATCGGCCATTCAGAATCACTTTTCGGAATGGACACCAAGTTCGAATTCTTAAAGACAGATTGGGCTTGCTTGTACCAAAAACATAACTAGGACATTGAAAATGGATGATATTAAAGTTCTCGTAGTTGATGATTCAGCTTTGATGAGAAACCTTGTTTCTCGAATTGTAGAAAATGCACCGGGCATGACAGTTGTCGGAAAGGCTATGAACGGAAGATTTGCACTTGAAAAGATTCCGCTCGTCAATCCTGATATCATCATTCTTGATATTGAAATGCCGGAAATGAACGGTGTTCAATTCCTTGAAGAAAGAAGAAAGCAGGGAATCACGATTCCTGTAATCATGCTTTCAAGTATCGCAAAAAAAGGTGCTGCCGTAACCATGCAGTGTCTCGCTTTGGGAGCATCGGACTTTATCACAAAGCCATCAGGTTCAGATTCTCCAGACCTTCACATTATCGCGAACACTCTTGTTGAATACATCAGTTCGTACGGTGGAAAATACAAGCAGATTCAGGAACTCAAAAGCAGATTTGGAACAGGAATTCCAAAGACGCCTTCGTACACAAGCACACCTTCATCCTCAACAATTACTCGAGAAACGGAGCCTAAGTCCAGCACGACAACAACTTCAACGACTTCTCCCTTCTCATTCATGCAGAAAACTGAGAAAAAACCGCTTGAAATCAAGCCTTTGCGTGAAGGCGGAAAGATTGAAATTATCGCAATCGGTATTTCAACAGGTGGTCCTAATGCCTTGAGGGAAGTTTTCAAGAACATCGATCCAAACTTAAAGCAGCCAATTCTTGTAGTTCAGCATATGCCTGCTGGTTTTACAGAGGAATTTGCAAACAGCTTGAATCAGATCTGCCCGCTTGAAGTAAAAGAAGCAAGCGACGGAGACCTTGTAAAATCAGGCCGAATCCTGATTGCGCCGGGCAACAAGCACATCTATGTTGAAAAGAAATCCCTTGCTACAGTCGTTCGACTCAGCGATGAGGACCAGAGAAACGGTCACCGACCTTCGGCAGACGTTCTTTTCGAATCAGTTGCAAAGAATTTCCAGAACAAGGCTCTTGGCGTAATCATGACAGGTATGGGCCGCGACGGAGCTGCAGAACTTGCCGAAATGAGAAAACAGGGAGCCTGGACTCTCGGACAGGACGAAGAATCATCAATCGTTTACGGAATGCCACGAGTTGCGTTTGAACTTGGCGCCGTACAGCGACAGGTTTCTCTTTCAGACATGGCAAAGGCCATCAGCGATATTGCAAGAGAACATTCAATTTAAGTTTGAAAAAAAGCTTAATTTAATGACATCAATCAACAGAGCAGATTTCACTTTTGTGGAGTCTGCTTTTTTTTGAGTTCAGCAGGTAAATGAGGACGCTGATCAAAACGATTCCCAGCAAGGTTGAAAGGAACTGAATCAGCTGAGGTTTTGGCAGGGAAAATTTTACGCACAAAAAACTTGCAAGAAAATAAATCAAAATTCCGGTTACGATCGGCAAAAATAAGGCTATAAAGCCCTGTGCTATCTGACTTTTTTTGCTTGCCCTGATGTGAACGATGGAACCGACAGAAATAGGAAAATTCTGAGGATTTGAAACGGAAAAAGGTCTGCCCTTTTTAGCACAGGAAGATCTTTCGCAGTTTATGCACGCGCCTGTCAAAAGCGGACTGACGAGAATTTCATTATCCATGGCAACAACAACAGCCTTATCTTCCATATTCTAAAATCTCCCTACTTCAAGTTTTTCAAAAGCTCATCACATTCACGAGAGCCCTTTACGTTTCCGATTTCCAGATATGCGTCGCGGAGGTTATACAAAGCATCGTAGTAAGCAGGATTTATCGAAATTGCCATCTCAAAAGCCTCGACTGCAGATTCAAAATCCTGCTTTGCAAAGGACATCACTCCAAGATTGTTCCAGCAGTGGGAATTAAGCGGATTCAAATCCAGACATTCGTAGCAATATCCGAAAGCCTCGTCGTAATCTTCCAATCCAAAGCATACCAAAGCCAGAGTTTCCAAAAGCTCTTCGTCCAGATCATTCAACTTGTAAGCCTGAAGGAGAGCGACCTTGGCGTCGGTAAGGTTTCCGGCATCCCGGTATGTTATCCCAAGATTATACCACAAGAGATAGTTTTTTTTATCAATTACTACAGCGCGACGCAAACAGGCAACAGCCTCGTTATACATGCCGCTTTCTGCAAGATTTATAGCCTGCTTGTTCAAGACTTCTGAATTTTCAAGCATGTCTTTATCCTTTTTCATATTTTTAACATCGACACAAAAAGCTGTTCAATCTGAAGGCTGATTTCACTGTCATTGTATCTTTGACGAATCTGCCTGCAGGAATCAGCGATAAGTTCTTCTGCATATTTTTTTGCACGAGGAATACATTGAGAAGACAAAAGCATGGAAACAGCATCCTCGACACAAGGGCTGTCGATTCCGTCTTTTGCAGCCATCTTGAAATCATTAAACAGCCGCTCTTTATCGCCAGGATTTTCCTCAAGATGAAAAATCACAGGAAGACTCTTTTTTCCTTCCACGATATCGTCACCACGTTTTTTTCCGACGTTTCCAGTCGTTATATTTATGATGTCATCCAGAACCTGAAAGCCTTCTCCGATTTTTGCCGAAAGGTTTCCCATAAACTCCATCTCTTCTTTTGATGCAGATGCACATAAAAGTCCGGCCTGAGCTGAAAGAGATGCAAGTGTTCCGGTTTTCATCCTCACCATGGCAGAATATTCTTCATGAGTCGGTAAAACATCAGGATTTCTGTGCCAGTAAATATCCATTGCCTGTCCAAGGTGCAGTCTTCTAAGTTGAAGGGAAAGAAGCGAATAAAATTCATTCTTCAGTTTTTCATCCGAAATGTTCTTATCGATTGCAGAAAAGGCATCGAAATATAGCCAGCTTCCGGCATTTATTGCAGTATCCAATCCGTAACTGATGTGGCAGGCAGGTTTTCCACGCCTCATATCAGCGCCGTCTTCGATATCATCATGGATGAGGCTTGCCGTATGAACCATTTCTACAAGCGGCGTCATCTGATAGGCAAGTTCAACTGCAGAAGGAGAAGAAGATAATTCACTGCAAAGCACCATAAATAAAGGCCTCCATCGTTTTCCACCAAGACTTACAAGATTCTTGCAGGGAAGAACAAGTTGATCAAAATGAATTGGGCTGACCGACTGCGGCAAAGAAGAGAACGTTACGTTTTTCCAGGAATCGCTGTAATTTGAATCTAGAAAATTAGCAAGAACATCTTCTATTTTTTTCAATTTTGCAGTAAAATTAAAATTCATATTATGATTATAATTCTTTTTGCCGAAAAATAAAAGGGTTGCAATGAGTGCTAACAGTTATGAAAAGCCAGATTTCTGGTCCCGAAAAGCTTTTTCCGAAGGTTATCCTGCACGTTCCGTGTACAAACTCAAGGAAATAGACGAAAAGTTTGGAATGCTCAAGAAAAACAGCAGGATTCTGGACTTGGGTGCGGCGCCTGGAAGCTGGACAGTGTTCTCGCTCAGGACTTTGAACGGAACTGGACATGTTACCTCAATCGATTTGAAACCATTGGCAAAGGATGTAAAGGCAGACAACCTCACCTTTATACAGGGAGACTTGTACGACGAAGAGGTTCGTTCACAGGCTTTGGAAGGCGGATATTATGACGCCGTCATCTGTGATGCAGCACCACCAACGACAGGAAACAGGGTTATTGATACGGCCCGGTCTTCTGGACTTGTGGAACTAGCGATTTTTTATGCACAGACAATGCTTGTTCAAGGCGGAAATTTCGTTGTAAAAATCTTTCAAGGTGGGGACCAGCAGAAGTACCTGAAGCAGATGCGTGAAATTTTTGAAAGCGCACGTGGGTTCAAACCAGAGGCATGCCGAAATGAATCTTTTGAGACTTATTTGGTAGGGTTAAACAAAAAATGAAAAGAGTTTGTAAATTAGTAACAGCAGCAATTTTTGCAGTCGGATTGATCTTCAGTTTTTCATCATGCAGCAAAGATAAAGACGGAAAAGGTGGTTTGGATACGACCACTTCTCCAATCACATATACAGAACTTTCAAATTTAGAAAATGTTGAAGTTGAACTTCCAGAACTTGAATACTTTGCATATCGTCTCAAAAAAGGCGACATGATCGGTGTTCTTGCCCTCGAATATGGAGTTACAGAAGATACACTCATCAGCGTAAACAACATCCGTGCAACACGTTACGTTCAGGCCGGAGATTACATCAAAATCCCTACAATTCCAGGAATTCTTTACACCGTACGAAAAGACGGCGAAACAATCGAATCAATCAGTAAAAAATACGAAATCAATTCAGATAAATGCTCAAAGGTAAACTCTTACGAACAGACTGTAGCCCTCACAGCCGGAACACAGCTTTTCCTTCCGGATGCAGAACTTGACTGGGTAACACGACAGGAAATCAACGGAGATCTGTTCATCAAGCCTTTGAAATGCAGATATTACATCTCATCACCATGGGGATGGAGAAGCAACCCATTTAGCGGCAAACGAACATTCCACGGCGGAATCGACATGGCAACCAGTTATGGAAACCTCATCTATTCAGCACTCGACGGAAGAGTCATCAAAGTTGGTTCAAACAATGTTTACGGAAACTACGTAATGGTTCAGCACCACTCTGGATATACAACGCTTTATGCCCATATGAGCAAAATCCGATGCAAGCAAGGCGCTTACGTTCAGCAGGGCCGAAGCATTCTGGGCGAAGTTGGTTCAACCGGTATGAGTACAGGAAATCACCTTCACTTCTCTATCTATAAAAACGGAAAATCACAGAACCCACAGCTTTTGTGGAACTAATCAATCCTTATGCCACATCCATGTAAGTTCATGTTTGTTATAGCAAAGATGGACTACATGCGAGTCTGGTATCGAAGCAAATTTTTCAACCAGATCCCAGTCAATTTCTCCCTGCATTTTTATCGTACAGATCATATTTTTTGTCCTTCCGCTTTCAATCCAAAGTTTTACCCAGTTCAATAGCCGCTCAGGATAGCAGATTACATCTGAAAAAACAAAATCAAATGGCCCGATTTTATCAGTTTCCAGGGTAAAGGCATCGTGCTTCAAAAACTCAACTGAAGAATCTTTCATCAGATTGTCGCAAAGTTCAGCCCTGTCCACTGCAAAAACACGGCTTCCAAGCTGCCTCAAAACCCAGGTCCATCCTCCAGGACAGGCTCCGGCATCAAAACAGTAGGATTTTTCATCCGGCAGCGGAGTTTTATAGAAATACGCAAACCGGACGAGCGCTTCCTGAAGCTTAAGATAGGCCCTGCTCGGAGGATTTTCGTGGTCCTCGATGAACTGGAAATATCCTGAAGGAAGAGGTGACGTGGTAGTTTCAGAATAAAGCATCTGGTTTTCATCAATCAGCGTAAAAAGTCCAATCTGTGACGATGGAATTTCAAAAGTTTGAATCTATCGGGGAAGCTGCGAAATTTCTGAAAGCCATTCAGCGAAACTGGGCTTCATATCAGTTTTCGTTTTTCCGCCGTTCATCTTTGATTCAGG
>JAILRX010000217.1 GCA_024697985.1 Treponemataceae bacterium
TAAAACATGCAAAACTGAACGGTGCCCAACAGAACATGAATCAAATCCAATATCTGATGGGCCAGCTTCAGGCCGAACTGCAAAGGATTGTCGTCCCTGCTGACTACACGATGAACATCGGAGGATTTGCAACCTTCGCAGATTTTTTCTGGGATGGCGCTATCGTCGACGTGTACATGCAGTACAAGATAATGACCAGTCTGAAACAAGTGCAGGACCTGAAAGACAAACTCTATCTTTTGCAAGACCGGTTAGTTGAATTTTCAAGCCGCTACTAAAACCTTCTTTTACTGAAGAACCATCTGGTCGTTTGTCATGTCGTGCTTTTTTATTGCCTTGAAACGGCGATGAATTTCTTCCAGAGTCAGTTTTGCTTTTTCCTCTTCCCCGATATCCATGATGATGTTTCCGTCATCCATCATCAAAAGACGGTTTCCATATTCGAGCGCATGCTGCATGTTGTGGGTAACCATCATTACGGTAAGGTTGTATTCCTTTGCAAATTTTCTGGTAAGTTCCATCACGATTGCCGCATTCGCAGGATCGAGGGCCGCCGTATGTTCGTCCAAAAGCAAAAGCGAAGGTTTTGAAAGGACTGCCATCAGCAAGGTCAAAGCCTGTCTCTGTCCGCCGGAAAACTGGTCTACATTGTCGTTAAGTCGGTTTTCAAGGCCCATATCAAGCTGGGCAAGCTGGCTCTTAAAAAACTCCCGCTGTTTTCGGTTCAGGCTGATTTTAAGGCCCTTCCATCCCTTTTTGCAGCAGATCATCATGTTGTCCTCAAGCGACATTTTTCCAGCCGTTCCCAAAAGCGGGTTCTGAAAAATTCGGCCGATGTAGGATGCCCTTTTGTATTCGGCATCGCGGGTGATGTCGCGGACAACCGCATTTCCCTTCTTATCCACGGTATCCATGTAGATTTTTCCGGTGGTCGGATAGAGAGTTCCTGCAATAATATTGTACAAAGTTGATTTTCCCGCACCGTTCGAGCCGATTACGGTAATAAAATCACCTTTATTGATTTCAAGGTTGATATTCTTGAGCGCATTGTTTTCATCCGGAGTTCCGGCGTTGAATGTGATTCCGATATTTTCAAGCTTAATCATTTTTTCACTCCGAGTTTTTCAGGTTCGCCGTTTTTCTTAGGACGCATCAAGTGAGCCATAAGATTGGTTTTTCCCTTGAAGTTTGCAATGATAAGACAGATGATGATCAGGATGCCGGTGACAAGTTTCAAGTCGTTCGGCGTAAGATGGATGTAATGTCCGTAACGTCGAGCCAGAACCATCAGGGCGCGGTAAATTATAGAACCGATGAGCACCCTCAAGGTCTGCCAGCCGATTCTGTTCGAGCGGATTACAAATTCACCTATCATCAGTGAAGCAAGTCCTGAAACGATGATGCCGCTTCCGCTTCCGACGTCTGCAAAGCCGTTGTACATTGCAGCAAAAGCCCCGGAAAGAGAAGCAAGTCCGTCTCCAAAACAGACTCCGATTCCACGGACAATCTGCGGATTTACGCCCTGACTTACGATCATCTGTTCGTTTGCGCCGAGGGCTCCCATCGTGAGGCCCAAATCAGTGTGGAAAAACAGGTCCAGGAGCAATTTGAAAATCACGATAAAAACTATAAGGAAAATCAGGATTCCAGTTTCGGAAGGAAGAGCCGAAAAATGAGCCGTAAAGAATGACGTGATTTTTGAAAAGAGAGTCTCAATTCTGAGGAACGAAACGTTTGCCCTGTTCTGCATTATCCTCAAGTTTACCGAATAAAGCATGGTCATCATAAGGATTCCGGCAAGAAGGTCCGGAACGCGCAGCTTGGTATAAAGGAGCGTCGTGCAAAGACCTGCAAGGCAGCCTGCAGCAAAGGCAATCAGCAGAGAGAAAAAAGGCGGGACTCCGTTCAAAAGGCAGGCCGCCATTATGCAGCCGCCCATCGGGAAAGCCCCGTCAACCGTCATATCACAAAAATTCAAGGTTCTGTACGAGATGAACAGGCCCAGAACCATGATTCCATAAATCAAACCTTCAATTAAAATTGTTTCAAACATTTTATATCAGTTATTTTGAAGAAAGATCTTTCAATTCTCCGTTTTCGATGATGAAAGTAGCCTTTTTAAGATATTCATCAGGAATTGTGATTCCGCATGCTTTGGCAGCATCAAGGTCGAAAAGCAAATCTGAATCTTCCGGTTTTGTCATGAAACGAACAGGAATTGTGTCAGGTGAAGCTCCTTTAAGGATGCTTACTACGATTTCGCCTGTAGCATATCCGGCCTTATAATAGTTGAAGCCAGAAGCCATGAAACAGCCGCCGTTCTTTGCACCTGTAACGTCACCAGAGAAAATCGGTTTTTTAGCATTGTTGAAAACCTGAACCAAAGAAGGAAGCGCACTGAAAACAGTGTTGTCAGTCGTAAGGTAGATTCCGTCAACTCGGTCTACGATAGCCTGGGCAGCCTGTCGAACTTCTGATGAGTTTGAAATTGACTGCTCGACAAGGGCAATTCCGTTTTCCTTGCATGCAGAGCGGACAAGTTCGAGTGAAGAAATCGAATTGTCTTCGCTTGCTGTATAGATGTATCCCAAAGTCTTGATTCCGGCAATTTCCTTGAAAAGCTTGATGTGCTCTTTTGAAGGAAGCTCATCGCTCATACCTGTTACGTTGTTTTCTCCGTGCTCAACTGTTGAAACAAGGCCTGCTCCAAGCGGATCTGTTACGGTTGCAAAAACAACTGGCGTTGTCTTGATTGTGTTTGCCAAAGCGAGGGCAACTGGAGTTGCGATTCCGACAGCAACATCAACGTTTTCATCACGGAACTGACTTGCAATCTGGCTTGCTGTGTTGGCATCACCGTTTGCATTCTGCAAATCGTATGAAGCACTGATTCCAGAATCCTTTACAGCATCGATGATACCCTGCTCTACTGCATCCAAAGCATCATGCTGAACGATTTTTGCAATTCCGATTTTTACGAATTTATCTGCACCCTTGTTCTTTTCTGAAGCTGAATCTTTCTTACATCCGGCAAACAAAAAAGACAATGCAATCAACGAAAAACAAATGATTTTTACTGATTTTTTCATAATCTAAGCTCCTTTTTTTCACAAAATTGATAGGAAATAATACAACATTATACAACTTTTCTGTCAATAGTAACATAGATTTTTTTTATTGCATACGTTTTCGAAATTGATTAGAATGATTTTATGGAAGAAATTGAGAAAAAAGAGAGGGTTCAAAAAAAAGCACAGTTCGCCTTCTCGCTGATTTTTCTTTTACTGCTAGTATCCATACTTTCTCTTTTTTATTCCATCGCCTTCAGGAAGCAAAAGGATATTTCTGATGACGAAAAGAGAACCCTTCAAAAAATTCCGGTTTTCACTGGAAAGACTTTTCTGGACACAACCTATCAGACTCAGATGGAAGATGCCTTGAGCGACCAGATTCTTTTTTCGCAGCAGATAAGGTTCGGGACAAAGCAGTTCTATCATCACTTTACTAAGCAATTCACCGAACTTGATGAAACAATCGAGAAACTCAAAACTGCCCGCAGCAAAAAAGACGTGGAAGTTACGGCAAAAACCGATGTTCCTAAAATTGCAAATCCGGAAATTCCTGTCATCAAGCTTGAAAGCAACGGCGAGACCGAAGAAAACGCAAAAGATGAGGTAAAAGCGGAACCTGCAAAGCCTGTAAAAACCTACGTCTACAAGGAAGTCCTGCATGACGCGCTCTACACTCTCGATTCATCAGGATGGATTGTCGTAAAAGGCGTGGATCCGCAAAAATACAACATCAACCGATATCCGCAGGAAATGCTTGATAAGGTTGAATGGCCGAAATATCTCTATTTTATAGAAACTTCTGAATCAAAAGACTTCAACGACATGAAAAAATACGATGCGTTCAGCTACGTAAAATCAAAAATGAAAATGACCGATTACGCATGCCTGACCTTCGACGATTTTGAAGAATACAAGGACAAGTTCTATCAGACTGACCATCACTGGAACTACAAGGCCTCCTACGATGCCTACGTGCAGATAATGCGCATGATGGAAGGCGAAGATTTTGAAGTCCGCATTCCGACGGGAACCAAAACCTACGACACGATTTTCAACGGGTCCTTTTCATGGCAGGCCGGAATCAAGTTCTCAAGCGAAAAATTTACGGTCTACGAATTTGACCTGCCTGAATACAAAACCTACATCAACGACAAAAGACGCGACTATTCGAACCGCTATCTTTACGATTCAACCGAAACGATGCCGCACATGAACTTTTCAAACCACTACGGATGGTATTACGGTCTCGACTTTGCCAAGGTCGTCTACGACTACAATCAGCCGGAAAAAGAAAGCATATTGATTCTCGGCACCTCCTACACGAATGCCATTAATGACCTGATTGCCAGCCACTACAACAAAACCCACATCCTGGATTTCAGGCTTTACGAAGAAACCTACGGCGAAAAGATTGATGCCGCAAAATATATGGAAGAAAACGGTCTTACGAAGCTGCTCATAATTGGAGATATCAGCTCAGTTGGAAAAAGGATGAAGGAAGTACACTAAAAATGGTTTTCAGCAGTCTTTATTTTATCTTTATTTTCCTCCCGGTTGTATGCATCGTGTACTATCTGCTTAAGGCGATGTTCCCGAACCACGTAATGATCCGCAACGCCTTTTTATGTCTTGCATCACTTTTTTTCTATGCATGGGGAGAGCCGATTTACGTCCTTTTGATGCTGACCTCCATACTGCTAAACTACCTTTTCGGCCTTAAACGCAGCAAGGTCCTGCTTTCGTTTGCAGTCATCTTTAACCTGGGCTTTCTTGTTTTCTTCAAGTACTCAGGCTTTTTCGTTCAAAACCTTAACTTGATAATGAAAAGCGATTTTAGAGTTCCTCATCTGGAGCTTCCGATCGGAATCAGTTTCTACACCTTTCAGGCACTTTCCTACGTAATTGATGTTTACAGAGGTAAGGTCGAAAGACAGAAAAACATACTTTCACTCGCCCTTTACATCTGCCTTTTCCCGCAGCTGATAGCAGGCCCGATCGTCCGCTACATCGACATCGAAAAGGAAATTACGGAACGTAACGAAAACTTCACGCTTTTCATCGACGGACTCAAGGAATTCTGCCGCGGACTTGGCGCAAAAGTCATAATCGCAAACAACATGGCCTTTTTCGTCGACGGCGTCTATTCAAAGATGGACGTTACGATTGCTCCGATTGCCTGGCTTGCAGGTCTTTGCTACTGCTTCCAGATTTATTTTGACTTTTCAGGTTACAGCCGGATGGCCATCGGTCTTGGAAAAATGTTCGGCTTTCACTTTTGCGAAAACTTCAACTATCCGTACTGCGCTTCAAGCATCACGGACTTTTG
>JAILRX010000262.1 GCA_024697985.1 Treponemataceae bacterium
CGCAAAAATGAAATTTACGTTAACTTTTAATTAAATTCCGTTGTAGTGTGTTGCAGTTTTTTCAAGGACGTAAGCTTTGAAATCCTCAAGTTTCATTGTCTGCTGCTGGATGCCGCTAGACTGTCTGAATCGGATTGTTACGGTTCCTTCTTCCTGCTCTTTTGCTCCAACAACCAAAATGTAAGGAGTCTTGTGTTCGCTTGTAATCATCTTGATTTTTGACTTCATGTTGTCTTCATCAGTGTATGAATTTACGCGGATTCCTGCATCATAAAGAGTCTGAGCAACCTTATCAGCATAGTCGTTGAAATCAAGACCAACCGGTACGACTGCAACCTGTTCAAAGTGAAGCCAGGTTGGCATTGCTCCGGCATAGTTTTCAATCAAGATACCCATGAATCGTTCGAGAGAACCGAGAACAGCTCGGTGGAGCATTACAGGATGATGTTTCTGATTGTCCTTTCCGATGTACTGAGCATCAAGTCGTTCTGCACTTGGAAGCTGATAATCAAGCTGGATTGTTCCGCACTGCCACTGTCTTCCCAAAGCATCAATCAAGGTGAACTCAAGTTTAGGTCCGTAGAAAGCGCCCTCACCTTCCTGAATTTCGTAATCCATTCCGGCTGATTTACATGCAGCACCCAAAGAAGCTTCAGCTCTCTGCCATGTTGCTTCATCACCAACGTGATCTTCTGGCATTGTCGAAAGCTTTACGAGAAGGTTCTGGTCGAATCCAAAATCCTTGTAAACATCGAGCAAAAGTCGGCAGAATTTAGCAACTTCGCTTTCAATCTGTTCTTCCGTACAGATGATGTGCGCATCGTCCTGAACGAATCCTCGTACACGCATGATTCCGTGCAAGGTTCCGCTTGGTTCGTTTCGTACACAATGTCCGAATTCAGCAAGACGCAAAGGAAGGTCTTTGTATGAGCGGGTTCGGCTCTTGAAAATTTCGAGCGCACCTGGACAGTTCATCGGTTTTACAGCAAAGTCCCTGTTTTCACTCTGGGTCGTAAACATATTTTTTTGATAATGTCCCCAGTGACCGCTTCGTTCCCACAGAGATTTAGGCATGATTGCCGGTGTATTAACTTCAAGATATCCGTCTTTTGTTACCTTTTCTCGGATATAGTCCTGCAATGTGATGTACATGTTCCATCCGTTTGGATGCCAGAAAATCTGACCTGGATCTTCAGGATCGAGATGGAAAAGATCAAGCTGAACACCAAGTTTTCTGTGGTCGCGTTTTTCAGCTTCTGCAAGCATTGCAAGGTAATCTTTCAAATCATTTGGTTTTTCAAAACAAACAGCATAAATTCGAGTAAGCATAGGTCTATTTGAATCACCGCGCCAATAAGCACCTGCCATTTTAGTCAGTTTGAAGGCCTGAGCATTGATTTCCTTTGTTGAAGCGACGTGAGGACCACGGCATAAATCAGTAAATCCATCCTGAGTGTATGTAGAAATAACTGCATCAGCAGGTAAATCGTTGATAAGTTCAACTTTGTAAGGTTCGTCTGCAAAAAGTTTCAAAGCTTCATCCTTGCTGACTTCCTTTCGAACAAATTCTGCATTTGAAGCAAGAATTTTTCTCATTTCTTTTTCGATTGCTGCAAAATCATCTTCGGTTGGCTTGTGGTCGGCTGGAAAATCGAAATCGTAGTAAAAACCATTGTCTATTGAAGGTCCGATTGCAATCTTTGTTCCAGGGAAAAGTCTTAAAACGGCTTCTGCCATTACATGTGCGCAACTGTGGCGGATTAAAGATAACTTTTCATTTGATTGATTCATTTTTTTTGCCTCGAATTTTAGCTTTTTTAGTGTTTTCCAAAACAGTATATCGAAAATCCTTGTAGATTTCAACTTTTCAACCGATAATACTAATATGGAAATAGATAAAAATTTCAACACAGAATTGTTCAATGCTTTTAGCAACAAGTTGTCGTGGTACACATCAACTCAGATTCCACAACTGCAGTCAAACTATGTAAACATGCATTCTTTGGTGGAAAATCTTCTCAAAACCTTAATAAACAAAGGTGCACTTGCAGCAGATCCGTACAAAAACGACAAAAAGATTTCTAAGGTCACGCCAATCGCCTGTGGAAGCTACATCGAAAGTGACCGGGCGCAGATAATCGGTGCGCGTCTTTCAGATTATGAAATGATGCTTGATTTTATCTGCAACTATTTTAACTTTTCCATTGCTACTCTTACGACAGAACAAATCAAGGCCCTTCTTCAGTTTAACGAAGGCTTCACCTGGTCATCAATTGGAACCACCTCGAAATCACAGAATACGCGTGGACTCGCAGAAGCCCTCAATACGATTCGACGTGGATCCGACACGCTTGCAACAGATCTTGTAAACAACTCGCTCCAGACTGCTGACAAAACGATGTCTCAGATTAATGCGGCCCTTACCGACCTTGCAACCTTCCAGCGCGAAGTTTATAAAATGAACATCAGGAAGGACGTCCTTGAGCATCCAAGTTTTTCTGAAAGTGACTACGATTCCAAAGATAAAATGGAAGCAAAAATCCGACAGGTTTATAAACAGACCGGAAATAAGGCTCCGTACGAAATTGAACTCGTAAAAGAAGTCATCGAAGAAACGATCGGTGAAAACAAAGAGGAAGCACGAAAAAAGCTCCTCGAAAAGTTCGAAGTCCAGACAAAAGCCAAAAAAGAAAAGAAAGTCAACAAAGTAAATCCACACGATATTCTCATGGAAACGCTGCTCGTGCTTTCTGCGGTTTCTGGACAGGCTTTGGTTGCTGAAGAAAAGCTTCAGTCAAACAGCATTATTTTTGAAAGAAGCAAGCTTACCCGATTCCAGAAATTCGTACTTGAATTCAGACGCGCACTTGGATTAAAGGACAAACCGTCTTCTTACAAAATTTCAATAACTGATCAGAGCACACAGATAAAAAGATCTGAAATCATCAATTTCCAGGAATTCATTACGAACCTTGACCGAAAGGCTAAAGCTTGCGCGGCCCTTGGAAAACCGGAATCTACACTGTACAAGAAAATTCTTTCAAAGAGTGATGAAGAAATCCTTGATTTTGTAATGAAGCAGATTAGCGAATTCAGCAAAATCCTTCAGATTGTCGCTGGTCTCGATGAATTTTTCAAAACTCAGACTCCGCCTTCAAACCGTGCAAAAATCCAGGGTCTTTCGATGGAAATCACTGCAATAAAAAATACCGTATACAAAACAAATCAGAAAAAATCTGACTACATTTCAATCGTAGAAGAAGAACGTCAGATGGCAAGGCTGGGCATTTCGGATGATGAAGTTTTCTAAAATCTTCTCTCGATTCAATCGTTTTTTAGCGGTTTGTTTTTTATTTGCATTCTCATCAATTTCTCTTTTTGCGCAGGAAGAACCAAAGTTCAAAAGAGAAAATCAGTCTGATGAACAAAGGGAACTTGTCATCCTGGTTTCAGAACGTTCATTAAATTTAAATCCGCACACTTCTTCTTTCAGCGTAGAAAGTCAGATTATGAATGCAAACTACGAGGGTCTTTTTACCTACAATCCAAAAACCCTCCAAAGTGAAAATGCAATCTGCGAAGGCTTTAAAATTTCCCGCGATCAAAAAACGTGGACATTTTTTATCAGAAATACAGCTAAATTCAGCAATGGAGATAGAATCACTGCAAATGATGTAAAAAACTCATGGATGACGCTTTTGGCTACTGAAAACGCGCCATTCTCATCACTTCTGGATGTAATTTCTGGAGCAAAAGAATATCGCACGGGAACTGGCCCTGCCGAAAACGTTTCCATCAATGCAAAGGATGAAAATACGCTTGTTGTAAGGCTCACTACTCCTGTCGAATATTTTCCAAACATTCTTTGCCACACAAGTTTTGCCGTCGTACACCCGAACCGCCTTGTTTCCTCAGGGCCATTCAAAATGTCTGAAAAAACAAAAGATGGAATCAGGTTCACAAAAAACGAGTATTACTGGGATGCAGAAAACGTACTTTTGCCTTCCATCAAATTTCTGATTTCATCAAACATCGATGAAAACACTTACCAATACAATAACGGTCAGATTGACTGGGCTATCGACGGAGTTGAAACTTCGAAAATCCTTTCGTTAAATGACCTTTCGCTTGCACCTCAGTTCGGCACCGAATACATGTTTTTCAGACCGGTTCATGAACCATGGAACAACGCAAAACTTCGAAACAGTCTTTTGACTGCAATCCCGTGGGACGAACTTCAAAAAGACTCAATCGTAAAGGCAACAAGTCTTTTAGTGCCGCTTCCAGGCTATCCTGATATTTTTGGCGTAAGTGAATATGATTTTGACAGCGCCGTAGAACTTTTTAAGGAAGCAGGTTATGGCGATATTCTTGAATATGCTGTAACAGAAGAAGATTGGTCAACAGAATTGGCTTCCGAACAGCTTGCAAAACTTTCTGAAAGTCCGCTTGCACTGATGATTGCAATTCCTGCAACAGCTTATTCACTTCAGATTGCCGCTTTGTTAAGACAGTCCTGGGCAAAATTGGGTGTAAACCTTTATGTCCAGCAGATTCCTTCAGATAAATATTTTCAGAGCATAGGTTCAATTGATGCTGATATTCTTACCTACAACTGGATTGGAGATTTTGCTGATCCGATGGCATTTCTCGAACTTTTCCGTTCAGATTCCGGACTGAACATTTCAGGTTGGAAAGACGAAATCTATGATTCGCTTCTTTTGGAATCATCAAGCTGCAAAAGCGAGGACCGCTACGAAAAGCTTTCCGAAGCCGAACAGTATCTGTTGGACCAGGGAATGGTCATTCCGATTTCGCACACGATTTCCCTGAATATCCTGGACAAGAACCTTGTTAAGGGCTGGTATGAAAATGCGATGAACATCCATCCGTTAAAATATCTTTATATCGGTGAAAAACAAAAACTTCCTAATGTAGTTCTTTTACGTTATGGTAACTAGAAAATAATTTAAATTTATGATAGAGTGAAAAAGTATGAGTGAGATTGAAACAGCTTACAAGTTGAACCAAAAAATCGTTTACCCAAGTCAGGGTGTTGGAACAATCGTTGAAATTAAGGAAAAAGTTTTCAGAGGCGAACCTCATCTTTATTACATCATTTTCCTTGATGTTTCCGATATGACAGTTATGATTCCAGTTGATAAGGCTGATGAGCTTGGATTGCGAGCAATCGTTAATCCAGAAAAAGCACAGGCTGCAATTGACATGATGGGCGAAGATTACGAGCCTGTTACAACAGACTGGAAATTGCGATATCAGATGAACCTCGAATTATTGAAAAAAGGTGAAATCGAAGACATCGCTTCAATCGTTCGATGCCTCTATCACAGAAGCAAGGTAAAGGAACTTCCTATCCTCGAACGAAAGCTTTATGATTCAGCAAAAAAACTTCTTGAAGACGAAATAGCTTATTCTTTGGGAAAAACAGCCAAAGAAATCGAAGCTCTTATCCATGCAAAACTCGAACCAATCGGTATGTTGCATGCAAAACAGCAGAGCGTTTCTTCTGATGATGATTACGAAGATGATGAAGACGAAGAATTCATGGAAGAAGATAAGCCAGTTGAAGAAGAAGATGACGATATTGATGACGATGAGGATATGAACGAAGACGATGAGTAAAACCTTTAGTGTTGTTATCCCGGCAGCCGGCTCATCGACAAGAATGAAAAAAAGCACTGATTATCAGGGCGGTAAAAAAGAATACCTTCCAATGAAATCGGTGCTTTTTGAAAACGAAAAAGCTTCAACTGTGCTTTCCTGCGTAGCTGAGGCTTTTTTATTGGCTGCAAAAAACAATCCGCAATATAAACTCCGCTCAATTGTCGTTGTAATTCCACCGGATGACGATACCGCAAACCTCGAAGCATACGAGGCCTTTTTCGCAAGTCCACAGGTCAGTCTTTTGGCAGAACAGCTTACGGCCCGAGTTGATTTTGTTCCAGGTGGCCAGACACGACAGGAATCGGTCAAAATCGCCCTGGATTTTCTTTCACAACTCAATCCGGATTTTGTAGCAATTCACGACGGAGCTCGTCCATGGATTCGTCCCGAACTGATTGAAAAATGCCTTAAAACAGCCTTTGAAAAAGGAAGCTGTGCTCCTGTCATCAATGTGGTTGATACGATAAAACAGATTGATGGTGACGATAATTCAATCAGCGCTCATTTAAAACGAAATGAACTTGGCGCAATTCAAACACCACAAGTTTTTGAATTCCAAAAACTTTTAAAGGCAAATATCGAAGCTGAAAAAAATACTTTTTCTGCCACAGATGATACAGAAATCTGGGCAAAATTCAGCGGTGAAAAAGTCTTCTTTTGTGAAGGCGATGAAAACAACAAAAAGATAACATATGCTTCCGACGTTAAAAATCTTTGCGAAACAAAGACTAACGGCGGCGACAGCGATTGTGCTGGCGGCAGTTGCGCAAGTAACGGAACTCGCGCTGAAAAAGACCGTAGCACTGTTAACGAAAGGAGCGAAACTGGAAGCGCCTGCAACAGCAGCACCACAATAACCAGCACCCTACGAATCGGGCTCGGCTACGACCTGCACGCGCTCGTCGAAGGCCGCCCCCTC
>JAILRX010000274.1 GCA_024697985.1 Treponemataceae bacterium
AATCAGTATCATCGCTGGAATCAAAAATTTATCAGGACCGAAAATCAAAAGACAAACCACGGATGCGATGATTCCCGTAATAGCAAAAAAATGATTGTCTGATGTAAGCCACTGGTCGCAGAAAACCGTGACGAAAAGGGCGGTGAGTGCAAAGTCGATTCCCTTAATTGTAAAGGGAAGCAGTTCTCCGAGAATTGTTCCAAGAAGGCTTCCTGTTATCCACCAGATGTGGTCAAAAAGAGAAACGAAAAAGTAATAGTCGTAATCGTTTTCATTTTCGTTACAAACCAAAGAATAGGTTTCATCTGTGAGTGCGTATATCAGATAGAATTTTCTTTTTCCGGCATTTTTATAGCGCTCAAGCATTGAAATACCGTAAAAGATGTGTCTTGCGTTTACCATGAAGGTTGTGACCGCGATTGTCAAAAGGGAAGTTACGCCGCCTGTCATAAGGTCGACTGCGACAAACTGCATGGAGCCTGCATAAATAAAAAGGCTCATGCAAAGGACCGTGATCAGTCCAAAACCACGGGAGTCCATCAAAAGACCGAAGGCAATTCCGAGAAAAATGTAGCCTGCCATTACAGGCAATGTAGAAATGAATGCTTTTTTAACTGATTTTTTCATTTTTCAAAATAACAGGCAATTTTTACCACTTTTTCATTTTTCAAGGTAAATTCCAGAATGTATCCGTAGCCATAAGGCAGTGCGAAAGTATTGTATTCCATGATTGATGCATCAAGTTTCCGGCCCCATTGATCAGTTCCAGAACACGGTCCGAATAAAGCAATTACATCCTGCCTTGTCATTCCAATTTTTAACGGTGAGTCATTCAGCAAATCGTTGTTTTCAAAAATTTTGCCTTTTTTATGAAGAGGATCTGCAACATCAAAAACTTTTTGGGACTGTTCAACCGAAACTTTTCTTCTTTCTTCCTGCAAGGCCTTTGATTCAAGATATCCTTTTTTCTCTGCTGATGTAAAAAAGAGATCCTGATAATTTTTTGTGTTTGCATCAAAAACTTCTTCTATGTATCCGCCGAAAACCCAGTAATATCTTGTGATTCCTACCTCGCCATCTGAAAAACCGATTCTATACCAGGGCGCCGTAATCCCATCAATCGTCTGTTTTTCTACAGTCACTGCATTGTAGGATCTTATCATTCCGGCAAGTAAAATCGGTGTATAGTTGTTTTCCTGAGGTTTCAGCAGAATGTCGTATTTTTCATAAATCTGTTCAGAAAGACACATCAGTTCGAAATAATAATCAATCAGACCCAATTCTGATTTAATTGATGGCTCTTTTCTTACTCTGAGGTTTTCAACAGGGACTAGATATCCTGATTTTTTAATGACCTTTGTTTTTCCAATCAGACATTCTGTTCCTTGCGGAGTTGGAGTGGAAAATTTGCTGTTATATAAAAGAATTTTTCCATTCCTAAAGCCTCCTGTTTGGGAGAAGGTGTGGAAGTTGCTGTCATAAACAAATTCCACAAATTGATTTGGATTGTTTTTGGAAAACAGTTTGTTTAGCTCGTCAATATTGAAAGGACATTCTAAAGTTGTCTTTTCAAAAGAAATAGTGTTTCCTTCAATTTTGTAATTATAGGTTCCCCAAAGATATCCGCCAAAAGGACTGAAAAAAGTATAGGTTTTGGCATCTTTAAATACGATGGAAATAAAAGTAGTCTCGTCTTCATCGGCAATAGAAATGTATAAACGATTATCTTTCCCGGTAAAATCATTTTTTTTAATTTGTGCTGATAAGACTGATAAAATGATAAACAGATAGGTTATTGTTAGACACAACTTTTTCATAAATTTTTTTCCTCTCAATCCATCATACTTATAGAAGGGAGGTTTGACTAGAAGGTAAAAAAAAAAGGCTGGCGGGAAATTCCGACAGCCTGATGCTCAATCATATGCCGACGACAGGTCGGCATGCAATCCGCGCTATTTAATCAATGAATGATACTCCTGCAAGCTTCTTACTCCGCCTTCGCCACCGTTTCCGTTCTTAACGGATTCGATGCCTTTAACGGCTGCCAGTGCTCCTGCCAAAGTCGTGATGTACGAAACCTTGTACTTGAGGCAAGCCTTTCGGATTGTCTTTCGGTCTTCTGCATAGTTTCTCTTAGCCTTTGGAGTATTGATTACAAGGCAAACTTCCTTGTTCATGATCATATCGATTACGTCAGGTCGTCCTGCACCAATCTTGTTTACAAGCTCGCACTTGATTCCATTTGCATTGTAGAAATCAGCTGTTCCCTGAGTTCCAACCAAAGTGAATCCCAGATCCTTCAAAGTCTTTCCAATTGTAAGAACTTCTTTTTTCTGGCTTTCCTTGTTTGAAAGAGAAATCA
>JAILRX010000276.1 GCA_024697985.1 Treponemataceae bacterium
CAAAAATTTTTTCAAAATTTTGCCGATAAAATAAACAAGGGAACGGCGAAAAAGAACTTCGTTCTTTATGTCCATTCCCTACTTATAGGCTAATTCGCTCCCTCACTTCGTCAAGGGTTGCCTTGCCTACGGCAAGCGTAACGCCCCTTGACTTTGTTTAGTCGCTATCTTTCCCAATCTCTATTAAGTTTGTGTTGTAGTTGTCTTTCTTGCTCTTTAAAGTGGTCTAAAACTGATGTGCCATCCTTAAACTTTATATCCCTACAAAAGCCCTCTAAACGCTTTGTATAGCCTTTTACTTCACTAGGAAATAATTCCTCTTTAAAAGACTTAAACTTTTCTTCTGCTATGCTTTCCGCAGTTTTAAGAATATACTCTTTTTCCTTTTGGAGATATTCCGCAGCTTCTTTTTCTTTTTTGTATGCTTCCCTACGTTTGGCTTCTGCTTCCTCATAAGCCAATGCTATATCCATATCTGTATGCGTAAGTGCTTTAACTTCCTCTTTTACTTCTTTTGCGATTTTCTCTATCCCTTTGGTGTATTCCTTGTCGTAAGTATAACCACTCCCATACTTATCCTTATGCAGTTTTAACGCCTTTGCTTTACGCTCCAAGGCTTTTTGCGTTTGTGCGTTGATTTTATCCCTTTTGGCTTCTAATTTGCGTATATCGGTTGAAATATCGTTTACATGGTCTATTGCGCTTTCAAGTGTCTTTTGTGCTTTATAGGTCTCCGTATTAAGGTGCTCTCTTCCTTCTTGTTTTGGATGAGATACTTCTAAACCTCTTTCCTCGCATAAGTGCGTAAGGTAGTCGTTTTCTCTTTTCTGCCATTGTATTTGAGCGGTCAGTTTACCGACCTTTTCAAACCCCATTTCCCCAAGTGCTTTTACAAGTCCAGTTTGTGTTTCCATACCTCTACTATAACCATGTGCTATCGGGATATAATCCAAGTGGACATGAGGTTCACCTTGCTCATCTGCGTGATAGTATGCCCCTATCAATTCGAGATTAGGGTTACGCTCTTTCCATCCATCCACGAACTCTTTAAGGATAGCCTTTTGCATTTCTTCCGAAATGCCTTCCCCTTGTGAAGAAGGGTAAACGCCTATTATCATTTCATAGACTGTATGCTTTTTCTCATCCTTCTCTATCTGCGAGTAATAGTTTTTTATGTGTCTATCTTTCCGCGTTTGCTTGTCGTTATATGCTTTTACAGATTCGTCAAATAATCTATGGTATGCTTGCCTTGCGCTTTCGTGTATCCAAGTTTCGTGCACTCCGTTAGGGTCTATATGTGCTTCTTTCGAGACAGTCTTTTCTGCCCTAACGTTGTGCGCTTGGTGTACAGTTGAGCCGTTGTGTGTTGAGATTGTCACCATGACTTCGGTCTCCTTTCCTTCTCTCACTCGCTCGCCTATTGTCTCATTTCGTTCAATGCCAGGTGCAAGGCGATCGCCTTGCAGCTTGGCGTTTCACTACATTCGCCCCTAGGCTCACTTGCTCTTTTGTAAATTTGACCTTGTCATAGGTAGTAACTCAATACTACTTGTGACAAAGTCACAAGGTATTTCGGGAGGGGGAGACCCCTCCACCCCTTCTAAAGAAGAATAGGATTTTTCGTTTTATGCAAACGGCAAGTCTTCAGAATCATCCACTTCCATGAATCCGTTATCATCCGTCAGCGTTCCATCTGCATGACGGATTTTAGGTTCTGGAAGCGGTTCATCTGCTTCGGCAAGTATTTGCGCGATTGCGTCTTCATCTGCCTCGGTTGTCATCTTTTCCATTACCTCGGCATGCTTATCCGTAATCGGCTTTACTACCTTTGAAGAAACTTCTCTCGTACGAGAGTCTCTTTCAAGTCCACCACAAGCAATCATAACTTTCTGCATATTTCCTCTTAAATGATTGTATTCATAGTATTCTGTAAAGAGTGTTCCATCGTTATCAAAGAACCCCTTATTGACCATCATATCGAAGTCCACATCGTGCAATGGAATGATAAATGGGAATCTTCTGTAACTTTGGTTTTTGTCTTCCGCGATTACCCATTCCCCATCCTTTTTCTCTTTCACAATGTTATCGAGGAACTTTTCGTAACTCTCCTGCCCATTTACGATGTTAACCACATTGCAAAGGTTTATGCTATCGCGCATAACGTGTTGTCTTGAACTTGAAGGGTGTGTTTCAAAGACGTTGAAGAAGTTTTCTCTTCCACCAAGTTTTTTTACGAGGGATAAACTTCTACTATCAGACCAAATTATTACAGGTTGTCCGTCGTATCCGTCAAAGGTTACTTTTCCGGCTCCTACTTCAAAGAATATATCTTCATCCTTTTCGTATTGAGGAAATAATGCTCTCGCCAATGCTCTACTCATAAGGTCTTTTCCAATTCCACCTCTACCATAAATGTAGTAGTTAATTCTTGCCGTAGGTGGTTCTTGTCTTCTTATGTATTCCAGACGAGCTTCACGAAGTTTTTTAAAATCGTGCATATAGATATATTGGTCTTCTGCTATGCATTGTCTTAAAGTTTTACCAAGATACATAACATCATATAGTATTTGGTCTTCGTCTGATAAGTCTTTACCATATTTGATTTTATTCTCGATTCGCTTATTTAATCGTTCTCTCCAATTAAATCCTTCGCTTGCGTGGACTTCCTCATCTGCGTATCGATATTTTCCTAATTCTTGTTGCTTGTAACTTTCATGCGTCAAATATTCCACGCAATCGAGAAATTTATCCCTTCCAGCACCCTTTGGGATGTCGACGAAGTTTTCCGCGATACCGAACCATTTTGCAATGGTTTGCACTTCCATAGCATTATTACAATTCATAACAATGTGCCAATGTGGAGGCTTTATATTCCCCTTTTTGTGGTTTGGGTCTGCTTCCTCATCTGCTTGGCTATATACATCTTTATCATGAAGTATATACGCCCATTGTTTAATGGTTTGGTGTGCCAGTGCTATTTTGATTGTATCTTCGTTAAGCAATGGCTCATTTGTTTCTGGATGATTGACGTACTGCATTATATTAAATATTCTAGCTTTTGGCATATTCGTTACCTCGCTTTCTTTTATGCCAGTTGACCGTTACATATTAAGAATTGGTTTTATAAATAAAACATACACACTTTTTCTTTCATTTTCAATAAAAATCGTGTGTTTTTTTACACACTTTACACACTTTGTGATTACGGTCACCACAAGCCCTTGGTGACCGCGTAAAGACTTGAAAATAAAGGGTTTTTTAAAAAAAATAGTTAAAAAATACACACTTTACACACTTTACACACTTATACTCATGCAAAAATTTTTTCAAAATTTTGCCGATAAAATAAACAAGGGAACGGCGAAAAAGAACTTCGTTCTTTATGTCCATTCCCTACTTATAGGCTAATTCGCTCCCTCACTTCGTCAAGGGTTGCCTTGCCTACGGCAAGCGTAA
>JAILRX010000004.1 GCA_024697985.1 Treponemataceae bacterium
GGTGACCTGCTTTTTATGAGTGATGAATCAGACTTATCAAAAGCAATTATCGAGACAACCGAAAAATATAGTCACGTGGGAATCTACTTTGACGGAATGCTTTACCATGCTTCAAGAAAAAGGGGAGTAGCAAAACAGAAACTGGAAGAATACCTTGCAGAAGAAAAACACGAAGTTTTCATTTACCGCTACCCGGAGATTGATGCAGAAATTGTAAAGGAAAGAGCAGAGCGATATTTGGGCTGTGAATACAATCACAGCTTTTACCCCGACAACGGAAAGTTTTACTGTTCTCAGTACATCGCCGAAATCCTCCCGATTTTTGAAACGGTTCGAATGAAATTTAGCGATGGTGAAAAAGAGATTTCTGATTACTGGAAGAAGTATTATAAGGAACTTGGACTTCCTGTTCCTGTAGGTCAGCCGGGCACAAACCCCGGCCAGCTTGCAAACTCCGGTAAGCTTCACTACATTGGAAAACTTGATTGTTAATGGAAAGCAGATGAACGAACTTACACCGATTCAGAAAGAAATAGTAACTGCCCTTGAGCAGATGAAAGAAAAGTCTCTTATTACAGAAGCAAACCTAGCAAAGAAAATCCGCGAAAATGCAAAGATTCAGGGAAAGAATAAAGCAGGTATTTGTCTGAAAGACCTGGAAGTGTGCATTGAATATCTGGGAGAAAACAGTCAGCTGCCTTATGCACTCCACCTTAATAGTGCGAATGATATTCTGATTAAAAAGGTAGGGAGCGATGGCGAAGCCGGCAAGATGCTCCGGGGAAGCTCCTTGAGCGAGACTCCGAGCAGCTGTATTGCGAGGGAATGGAAACTGCTGGAAGGGGATGCCAAAAAACGTCGCCAGTCTAGTGAAAAATCTATTTCGGTTTTGACTAACGGCGATTTACGGCAGAAGGCATCCGGCGGAAAGGTTGTGAAGAAACGCACAGACAGGAAGAAGATGAGTTTTAGGGATGTTGAGGAGTTTGACTAGGATTAAATAGATCATGCAATCAAAAGACCTTAATCGGTCTGTTCAAAATCATCCCTTGTAATCTTATTTATATTCAGGCCCAGAAGATTCATAAGATGCAGGGTTTTTCCGATTTCGCAGGTTGCTTTTCCATTTTCAAGATTAGAGAGAAAACTCATGCTAAAGCCGGTTAAAAATCGGCGTTGTATACATGGCTATGCTGTGAATACAAGACAATTCTTATACTGTAAAGATACGGACCTCGTTGTATACAAAGCTTTATCTTGCGAGGTCCAGGGACAGGGCAAAATTCCTTTTTCCCCTTATGTGCCGGCCGGCGGATTTGCATTTCTCTAAAATCGAGAGGCTCTTTTACGCGAATTATTTCAGTGTTTTGTGCGGAAAACTCTGCTATAATGAAAAAGAGGTGACGCATGAAAGACGGAAAGCTGCCAAATCCAATGACAATCCATCCCATAGCGGGGTATGACAAAGAAATCTATGTAAAACCGACTCTTAAAAATCCAAACATCATCGTTGGCGATTTTACTTACATTGCAGATTCTGATTTTGAAAGTCATGTAACGCATCTGTACGAATGGAATGGTGATAAACTGATTATCGGGAAGTTCTGCCAGATTGCAGCGGGAGTTGAATTTGTTATGAACGGCGCGAACCATCAGATGAATGCGGTGAGCACTTTTCCCTTTTACACTCTTGAAGGCTGGAATATGAATCCCCCGAATCCCGGTGACCTGCCGCTTAAAGGTGACACGGTTATCGGAAATGATGTCTGGATTGGGCAAAATGCGACAATCATGCCGGGCGTTCACATCGGCGACGGCGCGATAATCGGGGCAAATTCCACGGTTGCAAGTGATGTCCAGCCTTACTCGATTGCAGCTGGAAATCCCGCCCGTCTTATCCGAAACCGTTTTGATGACGAGTTGATTGCGCTCCTAGAAAAGTTTTGCTGGTGGGATAAATCTATTGAAGAAATCAATGAGCTGATTCCAATTCTAACCAGCAGCGATTTAGAAATGGTAAAGAAAACGCTAAAAGGAGAGTAGCGATGGCATCAACAAAAGAATATCTTGATTTTATTTTGGAACAGCTTTCGCTTATGGACGAAATTTCCTGGCGTGCGATGATGGGGGAGTATATCATCTACTACCGAGGGAAGATTGTGGGCGGTCTTTATGATAACCGATTTCTTGTGAAGAACGTAAAATCTGCCCGCAGGAAAATGCCGGATGCGGCTCTTGAACTGCCTTACGATGGCGCGAAGGAAATGCTTCTTGTGGATGATGTTGAAAACAGGGTGTTCTTGAGGGAACTTTTTGAGGCGATGTATGATGAACTGCCGGAAAAGAGAAAGTAGGAAAAATGTGATTTCTGCCTTAAAAAATCTCTGCAAAAAGTGAATCTGTATAACAGTCTCAACTTTTGCAGCAGTGCAGGAAGGAAATTCACGAAGCTGTCGTGAACCTGAAAGCTGACTATGAGGACAACATTCTGATTGCAAACAGCATCGGGGCTTTTTTCAGCATGAATGCAAATCTGGACGGCCTGGTTCAAAAGGCATACTTCATTTCACCGGTCGTGGATATGGAAAAGCTGATTTGCGACATGATGAAGTGGGCAAAAGTAACCGAAGCGGAACTGGAGCAGCAGAAGATAATTCCGACTGATTTTGGGGAAGATTTGTCATGGGAATACCTCTGCTATGTAAGAAATCATCCTTTGAGCTGGAAAATCCCGACTTGTGTTTTATATGGCGAGAATGACAATATCACTTCGATTGAAACGATGAAGGCGTTTGCAGAAAAACACGGTGCAAGCCTCACAGTGATGGAAGGTGGTGAACACTGGTTTCATACGGAAGAGCAGATGAAGTTTCTTGATGAGTGGATTAAGGGGAATGGCCCTCTATCCGTAAATAGTGCTGCATTTAGGCCTGTCGTATTTTATTGAAGCCTATATGATACTATGGATTTAATTTTTCCATCCTCGTAAAAGTCATAATCATAATGAACAGCATACAGCCCGTCATTTTCCAAAATTTTATTTCCCTTTGAATCGTACTCATACGTTGTGGATGAAGTTCGCCCGCCTTCGTAGACATTCTTTTGGGATATTAAATGGTTATCTGCATCATACTCATAAAAAGTTTCGCCGAGATAAGATTTTTGATACATTTTATTTCCCTTTGAATCATATTCGAAATATTCAGTTTCGTCACTCGAAGATTTTTCGTATGTACATTTTGTGTAATTATCAGAATATCTCCACCATTCATGATCTTCACCGATTTTAGTCTCGCTATACCTGTGAATCAATTTGTGATTCTCATATTCTGCATGGTAGAACAAATATGGTTTACCGCCAATTGTGCTGTGAAAATAAATCATATCTCCATTTGCATCATATTCGTAAAAGTATTCGTGCCCAGGCCCTCCATTATCCTTAGAATATACGCGTTGATTATTCTGATTATACTCATTTTCAATGTAACTGCCGTCTGTTTCACAATAATTCTTCAGCAAATTATGCCGGTCATCATAAGTTTTTATAAATTTTGTTTTTTTATTATCAATTCCGCTTGTAATTTCAACTATTTCTCTGTTTCCATCATAAGAATAATTTTCGATACTTAATATTTTTTTATTTGCAGATTGTTCTGTGCGTGCAGCTTTTTTAGTGTCTGCTTTGCCTTTACAGCCATAAAATGCCAGGCTGATTACAATCAAAGGAAGGATTAAAGCAATACGTTTCATTTTGCTCCTCTTGACGCCCGACGTGGGCGTACACATATTATATCAAACAAAGCAATTATTCACTGCTTTGTTTGATGCTTAGCTTAGTATATAATCTTCTTCAGAGCGAGGAAAAATGACAAGATATATAGCCTTATTGCGAGGAATTAACATCAGCGGAAAAAATAAAGTCCCTATGCCGGAATTGAAGGCTGCCTTTATTGAAAGAGGTTTTGCTGATGTCTGCACCCATCTTAACAGCGGAAACGTGATTTTTACTTCTGATGAAAAAGACGCTGTTTTTCTGGCTGGGCACATTAGGGCCCTTGTTGCACAGAAGTTTTCTTTAGATATTCCGGTTTTTGTGATTTCGCAGACAGAACTGAAAGGCTTACTGAAAAAGGCACCTGACTGGTGGGGAAGTGATAATAAAGACATATACGATAATCTGATTTTTGCGATTCCTCCCTACCGGATAGAAGTTGTCGCAGAAAAAATAGGAGAGCCGAGTGCGGACCTGGAGAAGGTCGAAATTTCCGGGAATGCAGCCTTCTGGTCTTTTAACCGCAAACTCTATGCGAAGGCAAACTGGTGGAAAAAGACTGCTTCTCCAGGAATCGGCGAGATGATTACAATCCGTACTGCGAATACGCTTCGAAAGATTGCAGAAATGTAAAACGATGTAAATCTATTCTACAACAGCTACAGCCTCAATTTCTACGAGGGCACCCTTTGGGAGGGCGGCTACTTCGAAGCAGCTGCGGGCTGGTTTTGAAACGAAGTATTTTTCGTAAACGGAGTTGAAAGCCGCAAAGTCTGAAATGTGGGCGAGGAAGCTGGTTGTTTTTACGACTTTTGAAAAGTCTGTGCCTGCGGCCTTTAAAATTGCTGCAAGATTTTTGATTGCCTGTTCAGCCTGGGCTTCGATTGTCTCGCCTTCGATTGCGCCAGTAGCTGGATTCAAGGGAATCTGTCCTGATGTGTACAAAAAGCCGTTTGCCAAAATTGCCTGTGAGTATGGTCCGATTGCAGCTGGTGCCGATTTTGTTTCGATTGTTTTCATGTGTTTCTCCTTTTTATGGTTTTAAGGTCTGAAAGTTCTTAATGCTGTGATGGTTCGGCTGATTAAATCATCAAGTTCCCAGCCAAGAAGGCCTGCGCCCCTTTCAATTACTTCGCGTGAACAGCCGGCAGCAAAATTGGCAGATTTGTACTTTTTCTTAACTGATCTTACTTCCAGGTCCTGGACGCTTTTTGAAGGACGCATGATTACAACAGCACCAATCAAGCCTGTAAGCTCATCTACAGCGTATAAAACTTTTTCCATTTCGTGTTCCGGTTTGATATCAACTGTGATGCTCCAGCCATGGCTTGCGGTTGCGTGAATCACTTCATTGGAAATGCCGGCTTCTTTCATCAGCTCCTGTTCTTTTATACAATGCTCTTCAGGCCATTTTTCAAAATCAAGATCATGAAGAAGTCCGACAATTCCCCAGAATTCTTCGTCATCTTTGTAGCCAAGTTCGCGGGCAAAATAACGCATAACGCCTTCGACAATCTGAGCATGTTCAAGATGAAAATCATCAGAATTGTATTTTTTAAGAAGCTCCCAGGCTTCGTCCCGTGTTATTCCTGCTGAAAGTGCCATTTGCAACACCTGATGTAAAAGATATTAACCCAGTAAACAGATAGGTATATAATACAATGTAGAGGCCTTAGAGTCAATGAAGAGTGTTTTGACGAGTTTTTTTCGATGTGCCAACCGTTTTTTTCTTGATAAATGCTCGCGTGTAATAATCCCTACAAGAGACGGGCATCGTTATGAGTCAGATTGGATTGCAATAATAAAATAAAATAGAAATAGTGTATTACGTGCGATGGAACAAAGAACCTTAGGGTCAGACGATTGCCATAAACCGAAATGAGACAATCTACATGCAGGTAAGCGATGGTATCTCCCGACCAGAAACAATGGAAAGGGACGTTGCTCCGTTTCGGAACAGCCAATCTGCCCAGAAGCGTGTTCTGTCGAAAGAATCTAATGCTGAATCAGTTTTTTTGCCATAGAAAGCAAGATTTCTGTTTCTTCTTTTGGATTTTTTGCGTGCATGATAGCAGAAACTACGCAGATTCCAGAAATTTTTATGCCTTCTAAAACTGAAAGATTTGTTTTATTCAGGCCGCCGATTGCGTTTACGGGAATTGGAACGGCCTGGCAAATTTCTGAAAGTGTTTTTGTTGAAGTAAGCACTGTTTTAACTTTTGTGGTCGTTGGGAAAATTGCTCCAACACCACAGTAATCCGCGCCTTGTTCGTATGCTTCTACAGCCTGCGGAACGGTTTTTGTGGTTGCACCGATTATAAAATCATTTCCCAAAATTGAACGGGCAATTTTAACAGGCATGTCGCTTTGACCAAGATGAACGCCTTCACTTTTAACGGCCATTGCAACATCAATTCTGTCGTCGATTATGAGCGGAATATTATAACGATGGGTGATTTTATGAACTTTTTCAGCAAGACTGATGTATTCGCGTGTGGTACGATTTTTTTCCCTGAGCTGAATTATTGTTGCGCCGCCTTTAAGGGCTTCTTCTGTGCGGAAAAGGAATTCTTCTTCTGTGTAAGGCGTGCTGTCTGTAATAAAATAGAGTGTGGTGTCAAAAGCTTTCATTTTAAGATTGTCCCTCGAAATGTGATTAAATGTACAAATAGTCGTTTAGAACGGGTTGCATGCCTTCTGCGCTCATGTCTGAATACATTGCCCTAAAACTTCGCGAATCGTTGATTTCAAACTGCTCGTCGCCTTCGTCTTGGCCAGAATCTTTTCCTGTGTATTTACTTTCGTGGTCCCCGATTCCAGTTGAAACTCCGGCAGAAACTTTTGTAGCGGCGATTTTTACTATTCCGTTTCTGAATTCAGCGCTTTCGCGGGAAGAGACTGTGATTCCTGCGAACGGTAAGAAAATTCTGTAGGCACACAAAATCTGGCAGAGCTGTTTTTCGTGAACATCCAGCGGATTAATTTTATCGTTG
>JAILRX010000006.1 GCA_024697985.1 Treponemataceae bacterium
TGATAGGTTTTGTAGCACCAGAAACTGTATCACCTTTAACGTAGTCTTCGTTTTCAGCAACTGTAAATACCATTTTCGGTGGAATCTTTACGTCGATTGCTTCTTCGTTGAAAAGAACGATCTGATATTCATCACCTTCTCGAAGGTAATATTTCAAATCTTCGTTCAAGCTGTTTGGTACGTTGATTGTATCAAAAGTAGTTGTGTCCATGAAAACATAGCTTTCACCATCATTATACTGGTACTGACCGTTAACTGTTTCTACTGTTGCATCTTCTACCATATCAGGTGTCTTGATTGTCTGTGTAAGAACAGAACCGTCTTTAAGATTCTTCATCTTAACACGTGCAAAAGCTGTTCCTTTTCCAGGGTTTACGAATTCTCGTTCTACAACAAGGTATGGTGCATTTTTAATTAAAAGGACTGTTCCTTTGCCGATATCTCCGCCTCTAATCATCAGTTAGCTCCTTAAAAAAATTACTTAATAAAATTATATATTTTTTTGGCTCTTATGACAAGATGGCATAAAATGCCAAATTTCAAATCAGGATGTTAAGGCCCAATCTGTTATAATTTCCGACAAAATCAAGCTGGTCAAACTGGAATTCCGTGTACAAGAACAGCTGAATGTGCGAATCCGTAAGCGTAAGTGTAGAATATGCTCCGAATTTGTATTGGGTCAGATAGTTGTACTGAAAATAAAATGTGAGCTGAGTTCTTTGCCAGATGTAGGATGCGCTTGCACAGTTTTTCCAAAGAAGATTTTCATCAGCAAAATTTGCGTTTTCACTTATGACAGGAATTCCAGTTTGTGGAAACAGGACTGCAAAACTGGAAAATGAAAAAAGCCAGTTTTCGACGAAATAGTCGAAAAGGACTCCACCTTCAAGTCCGTTATTCTGCATCAAATATGATTGTTCTTTAGTCTGATAGGTGTAGGCAAGCACTCCGCTTAGTGAAAGGTTGTCCCAGTTTTTTCCAAACTTAACAGAAGAACCAAAAAAGAAAGGGGCTTGGATTTCGTCTGAATAAAGAATTGATGTTCCAAAATGAAAGGAAAATTCGAAAAAATCGAGCGGCGAATAAAGAAAATAAAATTCGAGCGGAAAGCCGAAGATGCCGCTGCCTTCTTCTTTACTGTAATCAAAGAGGCTTTGTGAGGAAAGCTTGAAAAGGCCTTTTTCGCTCATGGTTGCAATCGGGGATGTGGCAAAAGAAGAACCTGTTTTTCCGATGCCTGAAAATTCAACCTTGTCATCAGATTTTACTGTGATTCTGCATTTTTCGTTTTCAAGGAGAAAATATGTGCCGTCTGGAACGGTTTTTCCTTCACTGTCACATCCGTCCCAGAGAATTTTTTGATGTTCCCGGTCGAAGTTTCCTGCTTCAAGAATCCGTACCGTATTTTTGTTTTCATCAACGACAGTAAAACTGCATTTTCCGTTTGTGGTTACGTCAAAGGAAATGACGCATTTTTTTCTGAACGATTTTGATTCTGTGTTTATTGTTTTTGGGTAGGTCTTGATGTTCGAGACTGCAAATTCCTTTGCCTTAAATTTTCCTTCGACTGTTACTTCCTGATACGGTTGAATTGAAACTGTTGTTTCAAGCTTTTCAAAACCGAATTTTTCCAGGCTGATTTTGTATACGCCGGCTGTAAGTTCGATTGAATTTTGGCTTTCTTCAAGTTTATGTTTTACACCATTTGCGTTAATTGATTCAGGAAGCGGCTCCACGTTGAAAATCAGAATTCCTTTGGCAATTTCAAGATCTATTTTGAATTCCTGATTGCTTTCGTTGGTTACGACTATTGTCTGAACCAGAGTCTTGTAGTTCTCTTTTTCAGCCCTGATTTCGTATTTTCCTGGAACCAGGGAAGTAAAGGTTACCGGAAGCATTCCGATTTCTTCGTCATTGAGATAAAACCTTACATCCGAAAGTTCTGAATAAAAGAGGACGACAGGGGAATGCGAGACAGAGAAAACAGGCAATGACATCAGTGCAACGAAAAGAACTGCAGATAATCTAAGGAAACTGATTTTAAACTTCATGATAAGATTTTACACTGTTTTTCTGTTTTAGGTAAAGTCGATAAAATCAGCTTTCCGAATTTAATTCATTGTCGATTTCCTGAATAATGTTCGAGTCTGCCATGCTGTAATATCCGTTGGCTCCCAGAATTATGTGGTCCAAAATCGAAATTCCGATTATTTTCGCTCCTTTCATCAGCATTTTTGTAAGGTGAAGATCTTCCGGAGAAGGATTTACGTTACCTGACGGATGATTGTGGACAAAAATGACGGCGCTTCCGTTGTCATTCAGGACCTGAAGAAAAACTTCTTTTGGATGAATTCTCGCGCTGTTTGTCGATCCCTTGCTTATTTCGTGAATCTTGATGAATTCACTTGCGGCATTTATCGTAATGCACAAAAAGTATTCGACGTTTTCGAACGAGTAGTGGTTTACCAGCGGAATTACATCAGTGGAGCAGTGGATTGTTTTTTTGTTTTTGCAGCCGAGACGCTTTCCCAATTCAACGCAGGCGCACATGGTTTTTGCCTTGGTTTTTCCCATGCCCTTGATTTTTCTTAGGTGAGTATAAAGCTCATCAGAATCCTTGAAATCCAGGGCGTTCAAAACCTGCCAGGAAAGGCTTTCTATTGGGCAGCCTTTTATGCCGGAACCCAGAATCAGCATTATCAGTTCCTGGTTTGTTATTTGGCTTATTCCTAGCTCATCAAATTTTTCCCGCACGCTCAGCTCTTTTTGAGAGCTGTTAATTTTATAATTTGTTTTCATACCCTAATTATCAATTCGGTTTTGAAAAATGTTGTAAAAAACAGCACAGAAAAGTATAATTTTTTTATGAGAAAGTATTTATCTATTGTATTTCCATTTTTAGCCGTCTTTGTTCTTTGCTTCATAAATTCATGTTCTAGCGTAAGTCATTTGCCTCACGGAGAGTGTTCCAGAAACATTGATGCGAAAGGCATAAAAAATGAAGATCAGCTTGTCTGCTTTTTTCTTGCCCACAATCCTGATGCTGACGAGGAAAAAGTTTCCCGTCTGGCTTCCTTTTACAAAATGGAATGCAAGTACGAAGGAATCAATTCTGATGTTGCCTTCGTTCAGATGTGCCTTGAAACCGGTTTTTTGCGTTTTGGAAATCTTGTAACTGTTGATATGAATAATTTTTGCGGATTAGGAGCAATCAATGCTGAAAATCCGGGCTTGAGTTTTGAAACAGAACAGCTTGGCGTAAAGGCTCACGTCCAGCATCTTCATGCCTATGGAACGGACCGTGAACTTAAAGGCGAGTGCATTGATCCTCGCTATAAATACGTCAAGCCAAGAAAAAAGGCCCCTTCAGTATTTGAACTTTCAGGGACCTGGGCCGCAGATAAAGAGTACGGCACTAAACTGGATTCTCTTCTTGATGATTTAGGCGCTTTTTAGCCAATCGTTGTTCCGAAGAAATCCTGGTCGTTAAGAATCTTTTCGATGTTGTCGATGTTTTTGCCACCAGCACAAATTACCTGAATTCCATTCTCTTCGGCTTTTTTGCTTGCAATCGGGTCGAAAGGACAGTTCTTTCCAGGAACCCATTCATCTCCAACCATCTTTCTAAAATCTTTCCATGTGATGCTGTCCAAAGGTTTGGCATCCGGATTTTTTCTTGGATCGTCAGTATAAACTTTTTCGATGTTCGAAAGATTTACTACAGTTTTTGCACCGAAGGTTTCTGCAAGATAAACTGCATCAGTGTCTGTTGAAAAACCTGGTTTCCATCCTGCTGCAACTAAAACTCGGCCCTTGAATTCCTTTACGGCTGTCGGGTCGTAAACTACGTCCTGAGCGCAAAGGTCACCGAATGAAGCCTTCAAAAGCTGTGCGTTCAATCTTGTAGCTGTAATTCCAATCCAGTCAGCCTGGTAGTTGTCGTAATTTTCGCTGCCGTTGATTTCTCTGTAAGCATTCTGATAGATTCTGGCAGGTCCGCCGCCACCTACAACGAGGATGAGTTTACGTTCGCTGTCCTGTGAAAGCCATTTTTTTGCAAGTGAAATGAAACTTTTCAAAAATTCTGTATCTGGAAATTCCGGAACGACAATTGATCCACCAACTGATAAAACTTTAATCATATTAACTCCTTTTATAATCAGTAAATATTTTCGACTGTTATGTCTTCCCACGAAGAAACATAGGCTTTGTTTTCTTCGGTATATTCTTCCCAAACCGACTGCAGGGCAAAGGTTCTAGGGAAATAAATTTTCTTGTTGTTGATGTTCGTACTGATGAGCCTGTTCCATCCGCGTGAAAAGGCGATTCTGTTTGCATCAATATAACCAAAATATAAGGTCCTGCTTTTTGGATTTTCTTCCATGCCCGGATAAACGATTCCTGAACCCAAGATCAAATCGACAGGAATCCATCCGAAGTCTTCGATGTAAAATTCTGCCCACCAGTGTTTGTGTGCCGTTTTCTCAGAATCAATGTAGAAACCTGCAATCGGAATACAAGGAATACCTGAGGCCCTCAAAAGCGAGCAGTAAAGAATCGTTGCGTCATAGCCGTCAGCATTTTTTGATGCGATCAGTTCTTCGATGTTTGTTTCCCCGGTTTTGAGTTCCGTAGTAATTTCGTAGTTTCGGATGATGAAATTATAGATTGTCTGCGCCTTTCTGTAAGGTGAATTTTCTGTCGTGATTTCCCTTGCCAGCTTTTGAATAAGTTCATTTCCTGAAGGAATGATTTCATTTTCACGCAGGTAGTCTGCAAGAAACTTTTTGGTTTCGGCAGAGTAGGGTTTTACCCGTTCTGAAATTACCGATGTCTTTACCGAATAGACCGGAATCAAAAAAGTATGATCGATTGAAACTGCATTTTTCTGTCGTGGTGAAATCGAAGTCTGATGCACGATAGTGTTCATGTAGTTTTGAATCAGAGGTTCCGGTGAAGAATTTCGTATCTCGATGCCGCGCTGTGTCGTCGTTTCAGGCGGAATCGGGATGTGGACCGTAATATCGTTTGAGTTTTTGGTATCAGCTGAAGAAAATGTTGCCTTCAGGCTGATTTCATAGGTTTTTTCTTCCGGAAATGATTTTGTTCCCGGCATGTTTTGAATCAGGATGTCTGCGCTGTTGCTCGCTCCTGAATTTGTCATTACAAAAACAGGTCCTGAGGTTGTTCCGTTTGGAATTCGTACGCGGATTTCCTGGTTGTTCCAGAAGTCATAATAGATTTCCCGCTCTGGACACGGAATGAAGTCTTTTGTTCCGTCTTCATTTTCGATTGAGAAAAATACCTTTGAATTATTTCGTAAGGTTCCAAAGTTCTTTCCTGTGATGGTGATGAGCTTTCCGATTGAACTGGATTTGCTAATCTCGGTGATTTGCGGCAGCGTTGAATTCGTGTCATTTTTAACGAAACGAGGAATGTTGTTCTGATTGCTGAAATTTATCGGATCTGATTTTCCTGTTGCGGTTACGACCTGCAAAAATCCATCCCGCACATCCATAGGAAGCGTGAGCGTGATGACGTTGTCAGTCCACGAAATGTAGTGGCTTGTCGTAATTCTGTTGCCTGCGATTTCAACGTAACTGTCGTTGATTTTTGAACCGAAGTGATTTCCGTAGATATAAATCGTATCTCCAGGACTTGCTATCTGAGGCGTAATTGTCGTAAGGTGCGGCGCTTTTTTCATGGCAAACTTTATGCCGATTGAAATTGATGAGCACAGTATCAGCGCAAAGGCCAGTACTGCAAAACGCACGATTGGCTTTTTTCGAAAAAGATATAAAAACTTAGAAAAAAATTTCAAAATCAAAATCCTATGAAAGGAGAATATGTTACATTATATAGATTTTGATCTGAATTGTACACATTAATAAACTCTGTTGAATTTGGAGAAATTATGTTTTCTGTCGGAGCATAGATATTCTGTGATTCACTTTTGTATTCGATAATGTTTTCAAGGTTCATGGATGTCAGGTATTGTGCTGATTTTATGAGCGAAGTTGAATTTTCCTGTTCGATTACGCTTGAAATTGTCTGCGCAGAAAAAGGACTCTGATTGCTTAAAATCTGTGAGATGTAGTCAGCACTGTACTGTGGTGCAAAGGCTTTCTTTATTCCAACTGGAAGGATGAACGCGATTAAGAGGGCTGCGGCAACTGCAGGCACCAGTCTGTTGATGAGAGGCACAAATTTTGAAAAGTCGAGGTGAGCCGTAACTTTCTTGAAATCAAGCAGGTCTTCGAGCTTTTCGTAGCCTTTATCAATATGAGCTTTAGAAAGAATGATTGAATCTTTGTCTTGAATTAATGAATGTCGCAGAAACTTCATTGTTTCAAGAACATTTTTGCATTTGTCGCATGAGGCTACATGAGAAAGATACTCTTCCTTGAATTCTTCAGGAAGTTCACCGTCAACAAATACTGAATGAATGTCATTACTAGGACAAATAGACATTATCTTCTCCTAAAATTTTTGCAAGTTGTTCGCGGGCCCTGAAAATACGGATTTTTACATTGCCTTCCGTAATTCCCAGGACTCTTGCTATTTCTTTATAATTGAGTTCTGCATATTCACGCAAAATCAATATCGACTTTAGCTTTTCTGGCAATTTATTAAGAGCCTCAACTGTCTGCAGCTGAGTTTCTTTCCTAAGGTAATCTTCTTCACCTGTTGTCTGCCGTCTCTTGTCTTCGTAAAGTGCCTTTTGATAGGCTTTTCGTTCACGGACTTTTCGCTTTGCGTAATTGAGCGAATTGTTCTTTACTACACGGATAAGCCAATATTTGGCATCATCCATTGTTTCAAAAACCATCTTTTTTTCGCTCATCTTGATCAGCGAGTCGTGTACAAGATCTTCTGCTGCTTCTTCGTCGCATACAACACGGTACGAAATCCTGAAAAGTAACTGAATGTTTGAGTAATAAATTTCCTTGAAATCAAGAGGGTTGTCGGCATGGAGCCCATCTTTTTGTTCACCAAATAACATCGTTCCTTTCCATAAAATTAAACAGTGATTAGTTAAAAAAGTTACAAAATAAAATTAAAATATGAAAACTGTTATGAACGAACCCAGGTTGGCCCCTGTGGAGTATCGATGATTGAAATGCCTCTGTTTTTAAGTTCATCACGAATCTTGTCTGCAAGAGCATAATCCTTGTTCTTTTTTGCATCAGTTCGTTTCTGAACGAGAGCATCGATTTCAGCTTTCTCTGGATCGTTATCGTTGCTTGAAGTAATGACTGTAGCCTTGCTTTCTGTTTCTTTTTGAACGGCAGCGGCAGTTTCCAAAAGCTTGAGTCCTGTAACGCTGTCCATCCTGTCGATGAGGTCCAGGGCCTCTTTTACTTCAAGTGATGAATCTTTCAGGACTTTGTTTATGGTGCTCAATGCAACAGGCATCATTATGTCGTTTTCAAGTGCGCTTTTGAATGTGTCCAGATACTGACAAGCTTTTTCTGAAAGACCCTTTCTGCAGTCTGCTTCGCCTTTTTTATAGGTCTTGCCTTTTTCAAGTTTTACAGAACCTTTTGAAGCGAGTTTTGCAATTTTCTGGATAAGGGCAGCCCTTCCGTTTTTGGCACTTTCCAGGGCTTCAAGAGAGAATACGAGCTGTTTTCTGTAGTGTCCGCCCAAAAGGAAGAATCTGTAGTCCAATGGTTCAAATCCCTTATCCTTGAGGGAGAATCCTTTTTCTTCCGGGAGAGTAGTCTGCAGCGTGATGAAGTGTCCGCTAGACTTGCTCATTTTTCCGCCTTCGAGAATCAAAAATTCGTTATGGAGCCAGTATTTAACCCATGGTCCTTCTTTCATGTCTTCTTCAGAAAAGCTTCCTTCGCTCTGGGCAATTTCGTTCGTGTGATGAACAGGAACGTGGTCGATTCCTCCTGTGTGGATGTCGATGTGCTTGCCAAGATATTTCATGCTCATTGCTGAACATTCGATGTGCCATCCTGGATATCCTCGTCCCCAAGGTGAATCCCATGTCATGGCCTGATTTTCAAATTTAGATTTTGTGAACCAAAGTACGAAGTCTCCTGGATTTCGTTTGTTTTCGTCGATTACAACTTCCTTTCGTTTTCCGGCTCCTGCGACCAGTTTATCAAGGTCGAGGTTTGCAAGTTTACCGTAGTCTTTGTAGGTTGAGATGTCGAAATACAGGTTTCCGCCTGCCATGTATGTATGACCGTTTGCTTCGATTTTTTTGATGAGCTCAATCATTTCTGGAATGTGCTCAGTTGCCTTACAGATTACATCAGGCTTTACGATGTTGAGCGCTTCGATGTCGCTCATGAACGCATCAGTATAGAACTGTGCAACTTCGAGAACGCTCTGATGTCGTTCTTCTGCTGATTTTACCATCTTGTCGTCGCCTTCATCGCTGTCGCCTGTAAGGTGTCCGACGTCGGTGATGTTCATTACGTGTTTTTTGTCATATCCCAGATAGGTTAATGTTCTGTCCAGCGTATCCAAAAATACGTATGCACGCAAGTTTCCGATATGCGCGTAATTATAAACCGTCGGACCGCATCCGTAGAATCCAACGAAATTTTCATGAACTGGTTTGAATTCTTCAAAACTGCGACCCATTGTGTTATATAATTTTAATGACATAATAACCCTCGATTTTTTAACGAAAAATTTGTATAATTTATATATGAATAATCTATGTAAAATAACGGAAAATTTCAATATACAAGATTGCTTCAAAGGGGAGTTTTCATCTCTTTCTTCGATAATTCATTCTGATGAGCCTCTTTTACCACGCACGACTTTTAAAGTCGGTGGAAATGCCCGTTTCTTTGCTGCTCCAAAAGACACCGAACAGCTGATTTTGCTTTTTAGGTTTTGTGCCCAAAACTCAATTCCGTTTTTTGTGCTCGGTGGAGGTTCGAACCTTGTAATCTCTGATTCTGGAATTGATGCACTTGTCATATCAACTGAAAATATCAATGAGATTTCACTTGTTCCTGGCGAAAAACCGTCCATCAAATGTGGAAGTGGCGCAACAATCAAAAAACTTACTGAATTTTGCATAGATTCATCCCTTTCAGGGTTGGAAAGTTTTGCCGGTCTTCCTGGGACCTGCGGCGGTGCAGCCTATATGAACGCCCGCTGTTTCAACGTTTCGTTCAGTGAAAAAATCCAGAGCGTCAGTTACATTGATGAAAATTTTGAAGAAAGGCTTTATCAGATGAAGGAGTCAGACTGGGATTATAAAAAGTCTCCTTTTCAGATTCTGATTGCGCAAAAAAAATGCCTTGCGATAACTCAGGTGCAGCTTGCATCGGAAAAATCAGATGCAGAATCCGTCAGAGCTGAATCAGAAAAGCATGTTCAGTTCAGGGAAGAGAAGGGGCATTTTAAGTTTCCGTCCGCAGGCAGTGTCTTTAAAAACAATCACGATTTTGGAAAACCAAGCGGTCAGATTGTTGATGAATGCGGACTTCGCTCATTGAAGGTTGGCGGCGCTCAGGTTGCTCCTTGGCACGGAAATTTCATCATCAATACCGGAGACGCTACAGCCTCTGATATAAAAAAACTTGTCCAGATGGTGCAGGAAAAAGTAAAGGAGAAGACAGGTTTTTCTCTTGAGTGTGAAATAATTTTCACCGATAATTAAAAATATAAGTATTTGTTAATTTTTGTATAATCTCTATTTGCGTTTCTGATTTTGTTGACAATTGCTTACATGGAATTTATAATTTTTAGTGGATGGTGTTGTTTTGTTACAGTTAGCCTTTTTAAACTATAGAAAAAATGCCTATATATTGATTGAGGGAAAAGAAGCTACAGATAGGTTTTTTATTATTCAAAGCGGACAAGTTCGTTGTTCCAAGGTTCTTAATGTTGTAGAAGATACAATTCTTGGTCCTGGAGACTTTGTCGGCGTTATCCCTTGTATGGCAGGCAGACCTCAGACTGAAACTGTAATAGCAATGACCGATGTTGTCCTTATTTCGGTTCGACGAGATCAATATATTGAATTGGTTACAAGCAATACTCCTGTTGCTCTTAAAATCATCAGAACATTCTCTGAAAGAATGAGAACTTTGAATGATTTGCTTACCAAACTTACACTAAAAAACAATGTTATTGCCTCTCCAGAACAGTTATATTCTATTGCGGCTTACTATGAGGAAAATGGAAACATTGATGTTGCTTCATATGGTTTTTATCAATACCTGAAGGCTTGTCCTACAGGTCCTATGGCAGAAAATGCAAAGAGACGTTTTGTTTCATTGAAACCTCGTTCCAAGGCCGTTTATTATGAGCCTTCTGCTGATCAGCTTAGATCTTATCCTAAAAACACAATGATTTTTTCAGAGTGTCAGTCAGGTTCTGATATGTTCATCATTCAAAGCGGTCAGGTAAAGATTACAAAATTCGTAAATAACAACGAAGTTACGCTTGCCGTTCTTAAAAAAGGTGAGTTCTTTGGAGAAATGGCTCTTTTGGAAAACAAGCCTAGATCTGCCAGTGCAATCGCTTTTGAAGACTGCAAGCTTCTTGTCGTAAACAAGCAGAACTTTAACCAGATGGTACAGACCCAGGCAAAGATGATTTTCCAGATTACGACGACTTTCGCAGAACGACTTTGGTCTATGGACCGACAGCTTGAAAATACGGCTATTTCTGATCCTATCAATAAGCTTTTGGATATGCTCGCTCTTCAGATTGAAAAGATGCGTCTCCCTTATACAAAGGGAACAAGCTATCAGTTTGATATTACTCCTGTGGATCTTTGCAATATGTGCGGAATTCCTAATGAAGAACAGCCTCAGATTATCCGTGTATTTGTGACTAATTCAAGAATCAAGCTTGTTGCAAATAAGATTTTCGTTAAGGATGTTGATGACCTGATTGCCTTCTCCATCTATTGCCGAAATCACAGTGCTAAAAAGGCTGCTCAATGATAAAGAAAAATCTTGGACTGCTGATTTTTGCACTTTTTGCATCAGTTTCAATTTTTGCACAGCAAACTTCAACATCTCCCTTGCCACGCGGATATTCTGACATTCAGCTTGGCCTTACTGTTGATGAAGTAAAGGATCTTCTCAAAAAGAACTCTATTTTTGGTTTCCGTGGAGACCGAGATGTTTCCTTGCTTCCGACTCAGGAACGCGTTTTGATTGAAACTGCTGGTTCTTCCTTCTTTTCACGATGCTGGTTCCAGTTCTATGAAGACAAGCTTTATGCCATCACCTTGAACGTAAACACGAAACGGATGGACTATTATTCCATGTTCACTCGTTTTTGCGAAAAATATGGAAAGCCTGCTACGTTAAATCCTTCTAAAGCTGAATGGGAAGATGACGGAATCATTCTTTCGCTCGAAAAACCTTTGACCGTAAAATACATTGATTCAAAAGTCTACAATGAGCTTATCGATTCAGGTGAGAAATTGAAGTCATCTGAAAGCGTTATTCGAGAAGAATTCTTAAATACATTCTAAATTTCCGGAAAAAATCATGAAAAAATCCGCTTTTTTAATTTCAGTTTTTATGATGCTTTTTGTATTGAGTTCCTGCAGCGCATCGCGTCTTGAAAAAAAGACTCTTACGATTCAGACTTCGGACGGAAGGGAAGTGACGGTAAATGCCGAAATGGCCAGAACCGAAAAAGAACAGATGAAAGGCTTTATGGAAAGGAAAAAGATTCCCGAAGGAACTGGAATGCTCTTTTTATTTCAAAAGGATAAGATTGCCCGTTTCTGGATGAAGAACACTCCGACAGCACTTTCGATTGCATATATTGATCATAATGGAATTATTAGAGATATTTTTGATATGACTCCGTTCAGCCTTTCTGAAGTCGTAAGTACCTGCTATGTCCGCTATGCACTTGAAGTGCCGCAGGGCTGGTTCGGTAAGGTAGGCGTTCAAAAAGGCGACAGATTAGTTCTGGATTTTTAGTCTTAAATCAGGCTTTTCATTGCTTCTTTTGCAAGAAGGTCGTTCGGATCAATTTCGAGTACGATTTCAAAATATTTTCTTGCCTGTTCTGGATTGCCTTCCTGCAATTCCAAAAATCCGAGGTTTGAAAGAATTTTCGTGTTTTCGTTTTCAAAAGAAAGCGCCCTCATCAGGTGTGCCCTGGCTTCTTCTATGTTGCCTTCTTCCTTGCAGCAGATTGCAAGTTCGTTGAGGGTGTCTGCATTTTCTCCGCCACATTCGATAGCCTGAAGAAAAGCAGCTTTTCCGTCCTGCCATCTTCCGAGCCGTCTTAAAGCCCAGCCAAGCATGAACCAGGCGTTCCAGACTTTTGGATTTTTCTGCAGGAATTCCCTGATTTTCTCAAGGGCCTTTTCTTCCTGTTCCATCTTTATGAAATCGTAGGCGCTCTTGAAAAGTTCATCCTCGAGGTTTCTGCTGCAGATGTCGTTTATGATTTCTTTGGCGCGGTCCCTCTTGTATTTGTCGTTGTCAGAAAGCTTGTTGTCTTCGGTTTCTTTTGTAAGCGTGAGGTAGGTTTCAAAGCAGTCTTTTCCCTTTGCGTAATTTCTCTGCTTGAGGTAGAAAAATGCGGCATTGAAAAAAGCGTCTGGAATTGCCGGTTCTGCAACCATTGCTTTCTTGTAATAGTCAAAGGCGATGTCATCGTATGCATCTGCATCTTCGTTCAAACCAGAACGTCTGTAACTTTCAGCCTTTTGGTCAAAAAAGAGGGCAGAATTCAAGATTACGGTCATGTCTTCTGGATCCAGTCCGTGGAGGGCCGTAAAAATTTCTTCTGCAATATCCCAGTCTTCGTTTCGGGTTTTCAGAATTGCGGCTTCTGTAAGTTCTGCCTTGATGTTTGGTTTTGAAGCAAGAATGATGCTTCTGTAATACTGAACGTTAGGATTATCAACTTCGTATGCAAGGACCGTAAGGATTCCGGCTAAAACCATTTCCCATTTGAGATCCTTGATGTCAAATTCCTTGATGTCCGGGCTTGGCATCTGAATTGGGAGAGGGATTGTAGTGTCGATTTTATAGGCATCTTTTGGAAGTACATAATCGTCCGGTAAGGTTACGTAAATAATTGAGTTTAATGGATCTGAATTCATTTTTTTTCCTTAAAAATTTTTGCTTTTTTTAGGAGTTGAACATTGTCTTTCGGATGGTTGTAAGGTAGTTGTTTACGTGCATCTTGTAAGACATAGGAATTGCGTCCTCATTGAATTTTATGCTGGCAGCTACGATGTCTTTTCTTTCGCCGACATTTTCCGCCTTTACGACAACACCTGGAATGTTGATTGTTTCCCGAGGTCCGTCAAAATCCAGTCTAAGAACGGCTTCTTTATCTTTAATGAAGGCTGCAAGTCCTTTTAATATGACCTGTGCTCCTGAGAATGAAAGGTCTCGAAGAATGCAGTTTCTTGGAACTGCCTGTACCTGCACGATGGTTTCCATCTGAACGAGGTTCAGTTTTCTTCGTGTATCTTCAGAAAGAACGATTCTTTCTTCTTTTCGTTTTAATGCGTTTACGTTTGCTTCGAGGAGTGAACCCAATGATTCAATCAAGTCGTCCGGTGGTCTTTGTGTAAACTGGAGTGTAATGATTGCAAGATCCTGTGAGTTCATGTATGGCTCGATGTTTGTAACACGAGCAGAAACAAAGAACATGATAGGCTGTGCATCAACCTGCAAAAAGCAGTAACGCAAGTTAACAATCATGGATTTTTCTTGTGAAGATTTGAGTGCTGTGTAAGCGCCGCCTTCTTTTGTACCGACAATGATTTTGGCAGTTATAAGTGAAGTGCTGTTGATGATGCAAGGCCACTGACCTTCGCTGCACTTGATATAAATCTGTCTTGGATCTAAGTGAAGTGTACGGATAATTTCTTTTGTAAAGGTTACGTCAGTGTCACGATACATGTCGTAATACTTAGTAATCTGCTGTGCAGTAATAACACCCATACAATTAATAATAGTGTATAAGTTCCTAAGTGTCAATTGAAAAGTGGCTGATGTAGAAAGGGCTTGGATAAAAAAAAGACCTGATGATTGACTTGCAATCTCAGGTCCTGTATTCGCCAGTAAAACTTAACCGTTCTTCTGCTTTTTTTTCATCATTTTGCGCTGAAGAGTTTTGTTCTTGCGATTCTTAATGGTAGAAGGTTTTTCGTAGTATTCGCGTTTTTTGTATTCGCGGATGATTCCTTCTCGTTCAACCATTCGTTTGAAACGTTTGATTGCTTTTTCAAGGTTTTCTGAGTCGTCAACGAGAATTTTTGCCATTATTTTCACCTCCTTCGGCCATTCCGTAAGAATTAGAACAGTTTCATTATCCTGAATTTTGATTTTTGAGTCAATAGAGCTTTGATTTTTTAGTGTTTTTTTAGGATTTTGCGAAGGTGTCTTTAGCCTGTCGTTCCTGGTTCCATTCAAGGATGAATTTCATGTAATGAGCTTCGAGAGTGTGGTGCGGTCCCTTAAGATTCATTCTGTATCGTACGGCTGCATCATCGCGTCGTACAGAATAAAGTCTGTAGAAGTTTCGCATGTCGATGTCATCAAGATTTGGAATTTCTTCTCCAAGGATGAGGCTTGCTTCTTTTCGGCTTACGGCTGAAATTCCACGTTCACGGATGTAGTTTTTGATGTGCTGAATCTTTTCGTATGAGATTCCGAACAGAAACTCTTCCAGAGCGGCTGAAACATCAGCATCACCGAGTTTTGTGGCGATAAAGCGTCTCCACGAATCATCCATTTCGATTGAAAGAAGAAGAAGCTCGCTGGTTCCAAGCATGGTTCCGAAAGCCGGTGCAAATTTTCGTCGGGCCTTCCATACCTTGTTCAAGACTGGCGCGATGCTCTGAATTTTCTGGTCACTTCTGTATTCCCAAAGCAAAATCAAGGATTCTGCAATTTCATTCCTGATGTTGATGTCGATTTTGAAGTCGGATAGAAGGGTAAGGTATACGTCTTCTGTCATCAATGCAAAAACGAGGTTCATGCAGATTGTGTGAGTCTTCTGAATTATCTCTTTTGGAAAGTTGTGTGACTTGGCAATCTTGAACAGGGTAAAAAACGAATTGAACTTTGAAAGAATGAATACTTTTCCTACGGCAGCTCTTGTCGGAAGGAAAAGCGTTTTATCACCGCTGTCTTCTGAAAGCAGAAAATCAATTATGCTCTGTTTTGTCTGAACTTCTGTGCTTATCTGCATTTTGTGGAGCAGGGAAGGAAACATTGTTACCTGCTTGGCAAACTGATTGCCGACGATGATGTGCTTTCCGATATAATCAAGTGTATCTGGCTCTGTGTCTTTGAGCTGTTCTGAAATTAAATGAATGACTTCTTTTTCCTCTTCTGAAAAAGCGACGACTTCAGAGTTTATGGAAAGGTCTTCCTGATTTGCATCCTCATAAAACTCTTCGGCGTCTATGTATTTAAAGTCATTTAAATCAACTTGTTTCGCACACATACTTATTTTTATTATTGCATGTTTTTGATTAATTTGCAAATTATTAAATTATTATGAAATTGGAATGGTAAAAAGATGATTTTATGCCGATAATAGAAATATGAAAGTTTTTAATAAATGTTTTTCATATTTTTTGATTTTAACGGTTTCTATTTCCGCTTTTTGTGCAGATTTAAAATTAACATCAGACGATATCAAAGTTGAGAGGGATGAATCCGGCTCGTTTCATGTATATGTCAGAAAAAAGGACGGGGTAGGTTCTGTCCTTCTTACTGAAAGTTCCAAGAATCCTGAGGGAGAAACGGATAACTACGCCTACAGGGCCAAAGAATGGAATCCTGTCAACGGTGATGAAAAACGAATGCTTGATGGAAAATTTCTTGATTCAGATTATTCAAGATACAGTATTGTAGATTCTACCCCTGAAATGATTCCTGAGATGGGAGAATGTTTCCATCTTTACGTTCCTGAAACAATCATTTATGGCTATCCATGGTCAAGAAACGGAGAAGTGCAGGTTGGAAAGGGAACGTTCCTGAACATCCGTAGCTATGAAAAACCTTACGCTGATTATTCAGGCGGATTTTATGATAATCCTTTCATGGTTAACTATAAAATCGTTGAAAAACCAAAGGTTGAAGAACCTGTCTATATCGAACCGGAAATCATCGAGGAAGTCGTAGAAGAACCGGTCGAGGAAGTTGTGGAAGAAGTCGTTGAGGAAGTTGAGCTTTCCGACGAATACAACAGCGAGGCTGCAAATTCTTTCCAGGATCTTGCCGGCATGAACAACGACCTTGTAATTATTTCTGCTGGTCCTGAAACCTTGATTGATGACATCATGAAATGTATAAAGACAATGGATCCTTCAAAACCATGTGACATTGTGTTTGCAATTGATGCAACTGGAAGCATGAAGGACGATATTGAAAAATTAAGGCAGGAATTGATTCCTCGATTGGAAAGCGAGTTCTTAAACTACGTTGATGTAAGGCTCGGATTGCTTTTGTACAGGGATTATGGCGACAACTTCAAGTACAAGGATCTGCCAATCAAAATGTATCATTTTACGAAGGAAATGAAGACCTTCAAGAAGAACCTGAACGGATTTAAGATCAAGGGTAATGAAGGCGGTGACATTCCGGAAGCTGTTTACGAGGCTCTTTACGGTTCGATCCAGTTCTTTGAGTGGTCTGCTGAATCACAGAAAAAGATCATTCTTATCGGTGATGCTCAGCCACATCCACGACCACGTGGAAAAATCATCTGTTCCAAGGAAATCGTTCAGGAACTGGCAAATAAAAACGACATCCATATCGATACGATTATCGTACCTGATAAGAAAAAATAATTGGAATTCCAATTGGAAAGAAAGCATCGTCTGTGTTAAACGGCCGGTGCTTTTTTTTGCGTTCGGCAGGTTATTGCAGGCTCTTACGTCCGGCGCTTTTGTGGAATCAGAAGATTAGCGCAAAAAAAAAGAGGTGAACTTCAATTTTTCAGAAGTTCACCTCAAGTCTCCTCTTTTAATCTATTTTGTATCAGATTGTTACTTTTTCTTTTTGGTCTGTTTAGCTTTTTTATCCATGATTTTCTGCAAATCATTTTCTGAAAGCTTTTTGTACTGAGCCGGAAGCATCGGATTTGCAGAGTAGTAGGCAAGGACTTCAGTCAGCAATGCTTCAGCCTTATCGTATTTTTTCTGCTTGATGTTCATGTGGGCAATTTCATATTTGCAGGAAATTGAAACTTCGATGTTTGTTCCGAATCTTTTCAATGCTTCCTGATAATAGCGTTCGGCTGCCATGTAGTTGCCGTTGGAGCTGTATTCGTAGGCCTTCAATTTAAGTTCTTCAGCCGTCAAATCCTGGTTGATGTCCTTTGAAAGCGAAGCGCATCCTGTAAAAATGGTGCAGGCTGCAAGAATCGAAAGTGATGCCGTTAAAATCTTTTTCATATAATTTCCTTTTTTTCGTAAGATTCATCTTTCGTTGGAAGTGTCATTCTGAGTTCCTTGATGAAATCTTCTGCGTCGCCCATGTCTTCGTACATGTCGCAATAATCAATGCTTCTTCTGGCAACGGTAAAATACTTGTGGATTTTTTCTTCCCCAAGCTTCTTTTTCCATTTTCCGGCATCGCATCTTACCCTAAGGTAAAATTCGTCATGGTTTTCTCCTTCTGCTGTAACAAGTTTGCAGTGTATGCAGTTTGCACAGTAGATCTTTTCTGTTCCGCATGCTTCGGCCTGTTCTTCAATAGTTGTAGTAATATCTGACATATAATCCTCAATAATTTAGAGATTTTTTACATTTTATTGTCGGCAGAAAAGTATAAAATCTTTATCCCCTGAAAGAATTTACTTAAGTTTTGTCCGTTTTGACTTTTCGTTTTCTTGGAACTATAATTTTTTCTATGAGCAAGTCATATTTTGATGAAAATGATGAGAAATTGAAGTGGCAGGAAAAATCAAGCAAGGTAATTCTTTCTACCAGGGTTTTTGACGTTACTGAAAAATATTCTGTAGCCAGCGACGGAACAAGCGGCAGCTATATCGTAAACGAGGCTCCGAACTGGGTAATCGTAATTCCTTCTTATGAGGATAAGTTTTTGATGGTCAAGCAATGGCGTCATGGTGAAGGAAAGCTGAGCGTAGAATTTCCAGGCGGCGTAATTGAAAAGGACGAGGCTCCGGAAAAAGCCGCTGCCCGCGAACTCAAGGAGGAAACCGGCGCGATCGCAGGGAAACTGACTCTGCTGGGCTCATACAATCCGAATCCTGCCTTGTTTTCAAATAAAAACTATGTCTTTCTTGCAGAAGATCTCCAGCTTACTGGCGTTCAGAATCTTGATAAGGATGAATTCGTAAACTGCATGGCCCTGGATAAAAAGGAAGTTCTTTCCAAAATGGGAACTCCGGAATTTCCGCATGCACTTATGGCTAGCGCTCTTTGTCTTTATCTTAAGGACCATAAAATATAAGCAAAACATCAGCTACCTAGAAGTGAATTTTGATTTGTGATATAATTCCACTATTATACGGAGTGTCTTATGCAGTTCATTGATGGTGGAGTTTGTGCCCCTTGCGGGTTTGTTGCAAATGGTGTTTTGTCGGGAATCAAGGCCGGCAGAACAAAAGAAGATACCGCTTTGATTTATTCAGAGAAGGTATGTACAGCTTCAGGTGTTTTCACACAGAATAAGGTTCAGGCTGAACCTGTCAAACTTACTCGCTCTAGAGTTAAAAATCATGCCGCTCAGGCCGTAATTGCCAATTCAGGAAATGCAAATGCCTGCACTGGAGAAGAAGGTGCAAAAAATGCGGTACGCATGGCAAATGCCGTATCAAAATCCCTTTCAATTGATGAAGAAAACGTTCTTGTCTGCTCAACCGGCGTAATCGGGCAGCAGATTAACGTAAAGGCTATAGAAGATCACGTTGATGAGCTTGCAAAAGGTTTGAGCAAGGAAGGTCACGAAAAAGCTCGTGTTGCCATCATGACAACCGATACAAAATACAAGGAATGCGCTCTTGAAACTGAGATTGCCGGAAAGAAAGTCCGATTCGGAACTATGGCAAAAGGTTCAGGGATGATTCATATCAACATGGGAACCATGCTCGGTTTTATCACGACTGACTGCGCAATTTCTGGCCAGATGCTTGATAAGGCTTTGCATGAAAGCATTCTTGGAACCTACAACTGTGTAAGCGTAGACGGTGACACATCAACTAACGATACTCTTTTGATTCTTGCAAACGGAATGGCAGGAAATCCTGAAATCACCTGTGAAGGAAAGGATTATGATGATTTTCTTGCTGCCCTGAACGCGCTCAACACGCAGATTGCACGGAAAATTGCAGCTGACGGTGAGGGTGCTACTCGGCTTATCGAATGTAACGTAAATGGTGCTGTTGATGTCCCGACTGCCCGGCGTCTTGCAAAATCGGTAATTTCATCAAGTCTTGTAAAGGCTGCTTTCTTTGGAAAGGATGCAAACTGGGGACGAATCCTGTGTGCACTCGGCTATTCAGGCGAGTTTTTCACACCGGAAAAAACTTCGGTAACTTTCGAAAGTGCCTTTGACGGCGGAAAATCAATCATGGTTTTTGAAAAGGGGGTTCCGCTCAACTTTGATGAAGATCTGGCAAAGAAAATTTTAAGTGAAGACGAAGTTAAAATTCAGGTTCAGATGGAAGACGGAAATGCAAGTGGAACTGCCTGGGGCTGCGATTTGACTTACGATTACGTAAAAATCAACGGAGATTATAGGACATAAGGTTTTAGGAAATATTATGAGTGATATAAAAAATTTGGATACAGAAACATGGTCACAGGTTCTTGTTGAATCCTTGCCATATTTTAAGCAGTGGGTTGGAAAAGTCGTTGTTGTAAAATACGGCGGGAACGCAATGCTTAACGAAGAACTGAAACAGGCTGTAATGCAGGACATAGTTCTTTTGAATACGATAGGGATTCACGTTGTTCTCGTTCACGGTGGTGGACCTGAAATCAATCATATGCTTGAAAAAGTCGGAAAGGAAAGCAAGTTCATCAACGGGCTTCGCTATACTGATGGCGAAACTATGGAAGTCGTTCAGATGGTTCTTGCCGGAAAACTTAATAAGGAAATCGTCGGTATTTTGACTCAGCAGGGCGGAAAGGCTGTTGGTCTTTGCGGTGTTGATTCGGGGCTTCTGCGCGCAAAAAAAATTGATAAGGATGGGGTAGACCTTGGCTTTGTAGGTGAGGTAACTGAGGTTCATCCTGAAATCATCACGAGTCTTTTGGATCAGGGCTTTATTCCGGTCATTTCAACGGTTGCCTTGGGTGAAGGAAATGACACCAACCGATACAACATCAATGCTGATACTGCCGCTGCTAAAATCGCCGTTGCGCTCCATGCTGAAAAATTCGTTCAGCTTACGAATGTACCTGGCGTTCTGATGAATATTGAAGATCCGTCTTCTCTGATAAAGAGGGTCGCTAAGGAAGCTGTCCCTTCGATGATTGCAACCGGAGTTATTTCAAGTGGAATGATCCCGAAAATTGAATGCTGTCTTGAAGCTCTCAAGGGTGGCGTTCCCCGGACACATATTATTGATGGTCGCGTACCGCATTCGCTTTTGATCGAAATGTTCAGCGATCGAGGTGTAGGCACGATGCTGTCATAAAAAACGCCTCCATGCGTTTTTTATTTCTCGAGATTTTCGCGTTGCGAAAACTCGACAGCGTGCCGTCCGTGGCACCCTCACGGAGTCTAGGAAACGCCTCCATGCGTTTTTTATTTCTCGAGATTTTCGCGTTGCGAAAACTCGACAGCGTGCCGTCCATGGCACGCTCACTGTTCGTGAAAACGCATCCGTGCGTTTTTTATTCCCGAGATTTTCGCTTTGCGAAAACTCGACAGCGTGCCGGGCTGGATAAACGGAAAATGATAAAATATTGACCGCGGGACGCAGCGAAAATAAGTTTAAAGCGTGCCGGGCTGGATAAACGGTAAATAATAAAATATTAGCCCGCGGGACGCAGCGAACAAAGTGACGGAGGGTGCCCTGTGGGAGGCCCCGTTACTTTTTCGCGTTGCTGGGACCCGCGGGGGTGAATTTTTTGTAATTGGAAGGAGAAATATA